>JAKFYL010000143.1 GCA_021730845.1 Planctomycetota bacterium
GTATGCGCGCGTGTAGGGAAACGCCGCGCGGCATCGCGTCCCAATGGATCGGATTGTACGAGCTGTCGCTGCTCGACGTCCAGACCGTCGTGGCGACTTGGTGCGCGGCGTTTCCCTACACGCGCGCATACCTGACCGCCTACGATTTCGCTCTGGTTGGATCCAATGAACCATTGCGCGAGGACTTGCATCAGTTGGATTTGCCGCCCACGGTGCGCGCGGCCTTGGAGCCAGTAGGAATCCATTCAGCCGCCGAAATCGCCGCGCTGTTGGTGGGGGAAACGAGCGACTTGAAAGCGTTTTTTGGCGCCGTGCCTCCCATGCGCGACGCGCGCCCGATCCTCGAATTTCGCTCGCCGCTCTCGTTTCGCACGGGCTATTCGATCGAAGCCCTGCGCTGGTGCGCGCGGCTGGAATTCGTGGATCGACTTCCCCAGGGCGCCAAGGAGCGTGGCCGGCAGGTGCGCGAACTGTTAGCCGACTTCCTGCAGCGCTTGCCACAAGGCTGGAGCGCCGCAGCCGCGCGCTATGGCCGCGAACTGCTGGCGCTCGAACCTATGAGCCAATAGGAAGTGGAGTCGACCCTGGCGGACTAGGTGTCGATTACGACCATTGGCAGCGGCGAGGAAAAGTATCCCTTGCCCAGCGAATCGATGCACAGCGCTTGGAAGTGCCAAACCTGCGCAGGTGTGGAGAACATCAAGTCGTCGAGTGGTTTGGAGAGCTCCAACACGCCGTTCGCACCGATCGTCCCCTGTTGGGCGAAGGTTAGGTGCAGCGGCAGCGGAACCAACGCCAGGCCGGAGAGCGCCGAAACGAATCGGAAATTGGTCTTGCGAGCTGCGACGATCCAGACCTTGTCGCCAGGCTGGCCTTGGACCGTCAGCGGAATGGTGTAGTTGTCCGTCACACCGCTAGGACCGGAGAGCTTGCGATCTGCCCCCGGCAACTGGGTCCAGGTGCTGTTGTTTGTCACGATGACTTGGCCGGGGGCGCCCAAACCACACGGACCGAAGTTGCCTGCCGGACCCGCCGCGACCGAACCGCCCAAGGAGGTAAACGCAGCGTTCGTCAGAACCAGGCCGTGTCCTCCATTGCCGGATGTCGTGCACCCGATGTAGTCGCCACCACCGCCGTTGCCGCCGACGAATGAGGTCCCGGAAGCGAAAACGCTCACGCCGGTCAGGCCTTCGACCACGCAAGCCGAGCCGCCCATGCCGCCGCTGGGGTACGTTTCTTCCGACCCCGTTCCGCCCTTCAACGTGCAATCGTACAAGCCAAAGGAACTATTGCTTGCGTACAGTGCGTCGCCGCCCTGCGCGGCAGACTCGCCTGATACGAATCCAAAATCGCGTCCCTTGATCGATGACTTGCTGACCACAACGCCCATCGAAGATTGAATGGCGAGCCCCTGCGCGGCTTTGAGGCTGGAGCCCGAGAAGTCGACGAACTTGAGTCCGCGCAAAGTGCAATCGTGGACGCGTACGCTGCCCACGCAGTCACTCACGGTGAGTCCCGCAAACCCATTTGCGTTCGTGATCGCAGCTTCGATGTTCAATCCAGAAATCAACGCGACCGTGCCCGCGGGCAAGTTCTTGACTACGCAGGGCGAAAGCACTTTGGGAGCGATACCGTTCTGACCGACGACGGCCAAAGCCTTGCCATCGATGGAAAAGCCGCCCTGGTAGGTTCCATTGCCGACGATCAACGTATCTCCGCTGACGGCGGCGTCGACCGCTGCTTGAATCGTCGCATAACTCGTCGTTTGTCCGACGATGGTGACGTCCGCAATTGCAGCGGGTCCCAAGGCCGCCGCCAATACCGAAAGGGTCAGTGAGGTGTATTTCATGTCCGAGCTTCTCCTCTAGGGGGCCACGCCCCGGCCCCGTGTCTCCTATTGTTGCCAGATCGGTGCCTTTTTCGTCCCGATTCCTTCGAATTCTCGTTTCGGGGACGTCTGGCGTACGATTCGCCGCGCCAGGCGGCACAACCGATGATCCCGACATTGTTCTTGGCCTCTCAAATGCTGTTCGCGGGCCTCGTCCACGCAGGCCCCGCGGCCACCCACGCTCCAAACGCGCCCTTGCGAGTTCTCTTGCGCGCCGGTCCCAAGACGCACGGACCCGGGGAGCACGATCACCCGCGCTGGGCCAGTGATTTCGCGGTTCTATTGGGCGAGCGCGGGGCTCGCGTCACGTCGAGTTTGGTTTTTCCCAGCGCGGATCAGCTTGCGGACTGCGATGTCATGGTGATGTACGCCGCAGACGCCGGTTCGATCCACGGCGAGGAGCGCACGCGCCTGGAAGCGTTCCTTGCCCGCGGCGGCGGGCTGGTGGCTGTGCACGATGCGGTGTGCGGCGACGACCCGCACTGGTTCAAGACGGTGATCGGCGGCGCCTGGGAACACGGCCACTCCAAGTGGCAGGTCGGCGACATCGACCTGTACTACGCGGACCAGCAGCATCCCATCACGGATGGCTGCGGCAACTTCCGTTTGCGGGATGAGCTCTACCACGCGCTGCACATGGACCCGGACGCGCGCGTCTTGGTCAATGCCTTTCCGACGGTGTTCGACATTGCGCCCCAGGCCTGGGTGCTCGAGCGCGGCAACCACCGCGCCTTCGTGTCCTTGCAAGGGCACTTCCACGAATCGTTTTCGAATCTCGCGTGGCGCGGATTTCTCCTGCGCGGCATCGCGTGGGCCGGCAAACACGAAGTGGACAGTTTGCTTTTCCCCAGCGAACGCGCGGCACTGGCCTACCCGCCCGGCGGTCCCACGGCTCCCGAGAACGCTGCGGCCAGCATGGAGTTGCATCCGGACTTCGAACTTACGCTCGTGGCAGCGGAGCCGGTGGTTGTCAACCCGATTTCGATCGATTGGGACGCCCGCGGCCGGCCTTTTGTTGCGTTGACACCCGGCTACCCCGACAAGCAGAAGTTTTCCGGCGTCCCGGCGCGCGACGAAATCGCGATTCTCGACCAGCGCGATGTCCATGGCCGCTACCAAGCCCGGCGAACCTTCGCCGGCGGGCTCGACCTGGTCACGTCCCTAGTGTTTTGGAAAGACGGAGTGATCGTCAGCTCCGCGCCCGAAATCCTCTGGCTGCGCGACACGGACGGCGACGACGTGGCCGATGCGCGCCAGGTTCTCTTCAGCGGATTCGGCTTCGGCGACACGCACGCCACGATCAGCAATCTTCGTCACGGCCTGGACGGATGGATCTACGGCACTCAGGGCTACAGCGGCAACGAATCGCGGCACGTCGTCGGAACGGACGGCGTCGACCACGGAGCCATCGGCAACGGTGTGTTTCGTTTTCGCCCCGACGCCAGCGCGATCGAAATGGTCAGTTCCTATGGCTCCAACACCTGGGGTTTGGACTTTGCCGACGACGGCGAGCTGTTTTTCACCATGGCCAACGGCTCGCACCTGCGCCAATTGGTCGTGCCCGAGCGCGCGCTCGGGCGCAGCCGCTTGCCGGGCGTCGAGAGCTGGGCCGCGCTGCCCGATCACGATCGCGTCGTACCGCTCGTCGATCACCAGCACGAGGTCTACAAGCAAATCGACTTCATCGGCGGTTTTACCGCGGCCTCGGGCTGCAACCTGTACACGGGTGGCGCGTGGCCCGCGCCTTGGCGCAACGCGCATTTCGTGTGCGAACCGACCGTGAGTCTGGTGCACCACGACGCTTTGGAGGAGCGCGGTGTGATTTTCCAGGCGATCAAGGCGCGCGAAGCGGAATTCTTGGCTTCCCGCGACCTGTGGTTTCGGCCGGTGCACACGCGCGTAGGGCCCGACGGCGCCGTGTACGTGCTCGATTTCTACAACCAAGCGGCGGTGCACAACGACACGCGCGGTCCAAAGCACGGTCCAACCAATGCCGCGGTGCGGCCGGATCGGGATCGGCGCCATGGCCGCATTTGGCGCGTCCAGCACAAGCAGGCGACCGCCCTGCCGGTGCCGAATTTCGCGCTCGGCGAGCCGCCTGCGTGGATCGAGGGTTTTTCGCACGACAATGCCTGGGTGCGGCAAACGGCGCTGCGGCTCGTGCTCGAACGAGGCGCTGCTTCGCTACGTGGCGAGTTGGAGCAAGTAGCCCGCGGCGCGCTGAACCCGCTAGCCCGGCTCACCGCCACCTGGGCCCTGGCGCATGCAGGTGCGCTCGAACAAGGACTGCTGGGACGCTTGATGCTCGACCCTGAGGTCAGTGTGCGCCGGGGAGCGGTGCAGGCCGCGGGAGCGTTGCTGGCTCGAGGCGCGGCCCTGGACGCAAACGCGCTGCTCGTCAATCGTCTAGCGGATCCTTCGGCGCGCGTGCGGCTGTGG
>JAKFYL010000445.1 GCA_021730845.1 Planctomycetota bacterium
CATCCCGCTTTCGAGCGCCGACCAGCTCGAGCCGCTCCACTTCGCAATGAATCTCGCCGGCACTCCGCCGGCGTTCGTGAACACGCCGCCCGCGTACAGCGCCGAACCCGATCCATCGTCGAAGACCGCGAGGGTCTGCACGCCGGAATTCAGCCCGGTTCCAAGCGCCGACCAGGTCGAGCCGTTCCATTTCGCAATAGAGTTCGCCGGAACTCCTCCCGCGTTCGTGAACCAGCCCCCCGCGTACAACGCCGGGCCGGAGCCGTCGTCGAAGACCGCGAGAGTATCCACTTCGTGACTGAGCCCGCTTCCAAGCGCCGACCAAACCGAGCCGTTCCACTTCGCAATAAAGTTCGCCGGCACACCGCCCGCGGTTGTGAACAAGCCCCCCGCGTACAGCGCCGGACCCGAGCCATCGTCGAAGACCGCGAGCGTCAGCACGATGGAATCAAGCCCGCTTCCGAGCCCCGACCATCTCGCACCGGTCCATTTCGCTATGTAGTCGGCAGACGCATCCTCAGTACCGAACACTCCCCCCGCGTAGGGCGCCGGGCCGGAGCCGTCGTCGAAGACCGCGAGGGCTTTGACCGCCAGGTTGAGCCCGGGCGCCGCACCGAATGTCGGCAGCCAGGAAGGCTGACAATCGGCTGCTTCTTGCAAGTGCATGCCGCCTACGTTCGCGCTCGGCCCGTTCGGCGTGACTTGGGCATGGCTCGTCCAAGTTCGATCGCCGACGGTCGCAATTGCCGTGACGCCAACGCTCGCGTCACGCGGGCACTGGGCGACCTCCAACTGAAAAATACCCTCCCTGTCGGTCGACGCGCTCCCCCCCGCGCTGCTCACGACGACGGCGCCGGACACGGGTAGTCCGCTCTCATCGATTACGCGACCCTCGATCAAGATGGATTGCGCCTCGATTGTCGGACTCGCCGCCAAGACTTCCTGCGCGAACTCGGCAAACTCACGCGAAGCCGAACGCAACCCCCGCGAGGAGGCGCCTTGCGATATCACTTGTTGCGCCCCGGCAAGCGGCGCAAGCGTGTACGAGCCTACAATTGCGACCAGCACACCCAACAGTGACGAGCGAAAACCGACGCATATCGTGAACATCGCGATGCTCCTTCTGGCAATTGGGGGAATAAGCACTCGAATCTAGTGGCTTCCCGGACGGGCAGGCTTACCAATGATCATGAACTTGTCTGGAACTCCAATCCGTTAGCCAATCTGACGGTTTGCGCAGTAGCCGTGTCGTGGAACCAGATCTGGCAGTTGACAACCGGCCTTTCGACCAAATTCGGACCACCGACCCGCACGGCCTGGAGTTCCGCGAGCGTGTAGTGCAGCGCGCCCGCACTTGGCTTCTCGACGAATGCGAATGGAGGCCAGTGGAACACGCGCTGGGAGCGTACGTCCCGCATTACGATTTCCCTTTGACTGCTTGCCGCTTTCTCATGGCTAGGAAATCCAAGCAGATGACCCTGGGGTTACACCTTAGGATGGCTGCGCGTTTCTCTGGCAACCGGCACCAGCGTGCGTCGCCGGGCGTGGTCTTGGTCGACCGGTTAGCAGTGGGCCGGGGTCCACAAGTGCTCGCAGCTCTTAAGGTTTCCGCGAATCCGCACGAACGCTTATAGGTAGCCCAGGCTCTTGAGGCGCGCGATCTCGCCCGGGTCGGTGGCCTTGGTCGCGCGTAGTTTGATCATCGCCTTGACCTCGAGGGCTTTGGGGTCGTCCTTGATCAGGCTGTCGCCGGCATCGAGCGTCTCGGCGGCCGCGGCCAGTCGATTCTCGTTCACCATGACGCTGGCCGTGCGCAGGTAGTCTTTAGCGGTGACTTTGCCGGGATGCGCTTTGGCGAGGTCGATCAGCTCCTTCTTGGAGCGCTCTGCGTCGACGCGCACGAGGGCTTCGACCAGGCCTAGCTTCGCGCGCATGAAGTCCGCGTCGGCGGGGGCGAGTTTGGTCAGCGCCGCTTCGAAGCTGGCCACTGCATCCTTGCTCTTGCCCGAATTTAGGGAGGAGTAGCCGGCGTCGACTTGTTCCTTGGGCGAGCCGCCGCCGCCGCTGCAGCTGCACAGGGCTAGAGCCAGGAGAAGGGACGCGAGGCGGGAGCGGTGCGGATCGATGGTGGACATGATTGGCAAGCATACGCTGGCCCTGCCGGGCAGTTGGCCGAAATGGCGCAAGTCCATGGCCGGCGGTCGTTTACGTCGCTGTGGCGCGCTAAATCCGGTTCGACACTCCAATCACACTCCAATTGGAGTACGATTGGAGTGCGCCAAGGGCCGTGCTCGCGGAGTCGAGCCAGCTCTTGGCCATGGTTTTTTCCAGGACTTTCCGTGCGCGAGAGCAAGGTCACCGTCAAGATCCCCCGCCCCCTGTATCGCAAGATCCAGGCTGTCGTCGAGGAGTCCGGTTTCAGTTCGCCCACGGACTTCATCGTCTACGTCCTGCGCGACTTGATGGGGGAGACCTCCGCCAATACCACCGCTCCGCAAGCGCCCGACACTTTCAAGGAAAGCGAGATCGAGGAGATCCGCCGCAAGCTCAAGAACCTCGGCTACCTGTAGACCAGCAGGCCGCCCGCCTGGCCCCAACTTCTCTCCATGAGCACCACCACGCAAGCCAAGATTTCGCCCGTTCACGGGGGGCTATTCCGTCCCGTGAATCGCATCGAGCCCCGCGACCGCACCAACTTTCCGGCTTGGCGCGCTTACCCCAAGCTGGACGTCACCGAAGTGGACCGCAGCACGCTGTTCCGCATCGCGGACGGCACGCTGTCGCCGCTGACCGGCCCGATGGGCAAAGCCGACTACGACTCGGTGCTCGACAAGGGCGCGATTCGCCGCGGAGACAAGGATTGGGCCTGGACGATTCCGATCATACTGCCGGTCACGGACGAAGAGGCCGCGCGCATTCCGCTCGGCAAGGACGTGGGGTTGTGGCACGAGGGCGAGGTGTTCGGGCGGCTGCTCGCGCGCGAGGTCTTCGACTGGGACAAGCCGCGCTTTCTGCAATCCGTGTACGGCACCAGCCGCGTCGATCACCCCGGCGCGCGGCTTTGGACTACCGATGCGCGCACCAAGCTCGTCGCCGGTGACATCACGCTGGCTTCGCAAGTCGACACGCGTCCGTTCGCCAAGCGCGTGACTCGCCCCATGGACGCTCGCGGCCTGATCGAACGCAAGGGCTACGAGCTCACGGTCGCTTTCCAGACGCGCAACCCTCTGCACCGCGCCCACGAATACGCGCTGGTGTACGGGGCCGAGAAGCTGCTGCGGGAAACCGGCAAGAAAATCGGCGTGATCCTCAATCCCCTGGTGGGGCAGCTCAAAGGCGATGACGTGCCCGCGACGACGCGCATGGAGACCTACGAGGCGCTGGTGGAAGGTCGATTCCTGGGCCAGGGCGACGTCGATCAGAGCCTGTGGGACAAGCACGGCCAGAACCTGAACGACCAGCTCGAATTGCTGGGTCTGGACATTCGCATGTACTACGGCGGCCCCAAGGAAGCCGTCATGCACGCGATCTATCGCCAAAACCTGGGCTTCACGCACTTCATCGTGGGTCGCAAGCACGCCGACGCGCCCTACGACGACAAGAGCGCGATCTGGGGCGATTTCGACGCGCAAACGATCTTCCAGAAGTTGGGCGGAGCGCTTTCGATCCAGACCGTCAACGTGGGCTTCGCGGCCTACTTCGAGGAGATCGGCCGCGTTGGTTTGGTCGAAGACAATCCGGGCAAGACGCAGGTCACGATCTCGGGCACGAAAATGCGCGAAACCCTGGGCAAGGGCGAAATGCCCGACGCGCGCGTCATGCGGCCTTCGACGGCCAAGGTTCTGGCCGCGTACTACCAAGAGCAGGACAAGGCCAAGGGCTCGGCCTAGAGCCCGCTTGCGCCAGAGAAGGCCCTCGACCACAGCCGCAAAGCCCATGGGACTATTCAACCTCTTCCAGAAGAAACGGCCCGCTGCGCCGGCTCAGGCGCCGCGACCCGTGGTCATGCCGCGGCCCGGTGGGCATTTGCCGCCGCATCCATCGCCTCAGGCTGAGAACAATTTCCTGATCGTGATTTTGGATTCGTGTCGCTACGACACGTTCATGCAGGCTGCGCCCAAGATCATCACCAAGCTTGGCCCGGTCGAAAAACGCTACAGCTACGCCTCCTGGACCGCGCCTTCGCACTACAACTTGCTCACGGGGCTTTTGCCCCACACCACGCCGCCCAACGTGTACGCCTCCGAGTACTACAAGGAGGATTTCTTCAACTACAACAAGCGCCTGGGCGCCAAGGGCATCGAATTC
>JAKFYL010000106.1 GCA_021730845.1 Planctomycetota bacterium
CCGCAGGCGGATCGCACAGACCCCTTTGGGTCTGTGCGCAGTGGATCCAAGGCCGTCTCCGCCGCCCCTGCGTCGCGTTCCTCGCCACGACGCAGAGCGCTTTGCCTCGCGACGGGACTTTTTCAACGGGCTGGTAGGCCGCTCGGCCTCGGTCCTGGTGCGTTTTTCGGCCAAAAGGCCGGCGGTTGGGGCCTTTGGCGGCGCGACTGGACGCGACTGTGACAGAATTTCCAGGAACTGCGGAGTGGAAACCTACCGCGCCTGGTCGGGTAAACTTGTTTGGCTCGGCTCCCCACGAATCGCTGCAACATGCCCGAACCCACTGCGGTCTACACGGTGACCAAACGCGGTCGCTGGAACTCCACCTACACGCTTACCTTGCAAGAGCAGGGAACGCCTGGCCAAACGGTCGGGGTGCTCTCCACGCGCCGCAACGGCTGGGGACTGATCGTGCAAGGCAAGTACGTGCCCGCCAAAGGAGAAGAGCTGAACTTTCGCCGCGACCCTGGATTGCTGCGCAGCCAGTACTCGCTGTGGACCGGTGGCCGCGAGTGGCTTGGTTCGAGCCTGCGCTGGAGCATCGGCCGGCGCGAAATCGTGCTGCATACAGGCTCGAAACCGCTGAAACTCCTGCCGCTGGCCGGCATGCAATGCGGCTGGAGTTTGCAGGCTCCGCGCACGGGGGAAATGGCGCGCCTGCACGGCAGTCTGCTGGGCAGCAAGTCCAAGATCGAAGTGTTTCGCAAGGTCGAATTCGAGTTGGTCGTGTTCGCGTTCTTCCTGTGCTCCCAGCTTTGGCTTGAGTCGACCTGGCCCGGCCCCGCCTACGCAGTCAGCGCGGCGGAGTCCGCCAGCAGCGCCAAGAAAGTCGCTTCCTAGTTCCGGACCAAGCCAGCTTCTGGGGAGCCGCTACGAAGGAACGCGGAATGGCCCCACTCCGCTTTGGCCCCGGTCCGAAACGACTGCAGGCTTGGAAATCGGCGAGCGAGGGCCAAAAGAACGCGCAACCGGCGCGAAATGCAGCCACGGAATACGTTTCCAGCCGCCTTGGAGTAGGATTCGGGGCTCGCTTGCCTGGGCCCAGTTCGCTGGGAAGGAACGAGCGCGACCATCGTCCAAGTCTCGAAGGGCTCATTCCGACCCCATGGACGCTCCCTCATAGGGCGGCGCCAAGCCCCACCCCCCTCTCTCGAAATCCTAACGCCATGCGCTTCCTTCTAGTGATCGTGCTCGTCTTGGCCGGTATCGGGCTGTATTTCATGGCCAGTGACACGACCAAGCCCGCCCCGGTTGGAACTACCCCCGGCGGCCAGACGGCTCAAGCCCCCGGACAGGCAGCCACGCCGCCAGGGGACGTCGTTCAACCGGCGCGAGCCCCTGAGCCCGAGCAGGTGCGAACCAGCGAGCCTGCGGTGCAGCCGGCAGGAACCGCGAGCACCGGCACGGCTAACCCCGGTCGCGAGAACCGCCTGATGGGCAGCGTGCTCAACGACCAGGGTCAACCTCTGGTCAACGCCGAAGTGCGCCTGTCTCTCGAACCGATGAGCGGCGAAGCGCTGGGCACCATATTCCTGTTCGGCAACAAGCCGTTGACGGGCAAATACGACAAGCGCACCACGGACGCCAAGGGCCAGTATTCGTTCCAGGCCATCGAACCCTCCGCGGAGTACTACCTGATGGCCATGCACGCGGATTACGCCGCGAGCCAATACGACCGCGTGCAAGTGGCGGAAACCGGCGACAGCGTCGCTCCGGATTTCCGGCTCAAGGCCGGCTCGAATCTGTCGGGCTACGTACGCGCGGAGGACGGCGGCGCCATCGCGGACGCTCAGGTGCACCTGGACTCTCCGTACATGTTCGATGGATCGGTCAAGAGCCCCGACCGCATGAGCGGCAAGACCGATCCCACGGGCTACTACGAGATCAAGAACATCGCCGCCGGGGCGCGCACCATCACGGCCCAGGCCGAAGGCTTCGGCACGGTCACGATGATGTCTTCGCTTGCCCCCTTCGAAGGCCGCGCAGGCGACAACAAGACCCAAGATCTCATGCTGTCCGTGGCCGCCCCCATCGGCGGAACGGTCGTGGATCCTGCCGGCAAGGGCATCGCAGGCGCGCGCGTCATCGCCATGATGTTCCAAAACGACAAGAGCTCGCGCGGCGAGACCTTGACTAGCGACAAGGGCGAGTTCCAAGTCGAAGGCCTGGCGCCCGGTTCGTACGTGCTGCAAGTCGACGCCAAAGGCTTCCGAACGCAGCGCGCCAACCGCGTGTCGACCGGCGATCTGGCCGTCAAGGTCGAGATGGTCCAGAAGGCCGCCATCAGCGGCAAAGTCGTCGACGGCAGCCAAGCCCTCACGGCCTTTACGATCCAAGCCCTGCGCACCAGCGCCAATCCCACGCCCGGCGCGCAGCAGATCTACGAGAACACGGACGTGCTCGAGAGCTTCACGGGACTCACCGACGGACGTTTCGAACTGCGCGGATTCGATCCGGGCACCTATGCCTTGCGCGTTTCCGCGGCCGGATTCGCGCCCACGATCTCCGATACGTTCACGGTGATCGCCGATCAAACCACTCCGCCGTTGACGATCCGTCTGCAAAAGGGCGGCAAGATCGAGGGCCGGGTCGTGGATGCCGCGGGCGCACCGGTGGCCGGAGCTCGCGTGGCCACGCACGACACGAATTTCTCGAATTCCCAAGCCGACCGGATCTTCCAGGACCTCCTGGCGCCGACGGTGACGGAGAAGAACACGTCGTCGAACGTGGAGGGCTACTTCACGCTCGACCAACTCGCGGCCGGTGCGTACTTGATCGAAGTCAGCCACCCGCGCTACACGACGGAAATGGTCACGAACCTGAATCTGGGCGAAGGCCAAAGCCTGAAAGCCGGCAACATCGCCTTGAGCGCCGGCGGCAGCGTGAGCGGCACGGTTCGCGACGCTTCGGGTCAACCCGTCGTGCGCGGGATCGTGCAATTGATCAACGCCACGACGCCCAACTTCTCCTATGACACGCGCACGGACGCCCAGGGCCGCTACGACCTGCAACACATCAAGCCGGGCAACTACCGCTTGACGGCCACCCGCGCCGCCACCGGGGATGCCTTCGAAGGCATCATCGACCAGAAAACCAGCGATGTGTCGATCACGGTCACCGAGGGCCTGGTAGTCAAGCGCGACCTCACGGTCGGAAGTTGATCGGCTAGCCTCTGGCTTGGGTCGCGCGCGGGATTCTATGCTGCACGGGCTTTCCCGTGACTGACAGCAACGCGCAGACCGCAGCTTGGACCGTGGGCGACCCAGGATCGCTGTTCCGGTCGTCCGTCGACACGCGGCCGCTTTCCACCTCGGATTGGGAACGGGTGTTTGCGGGCCGCTTGGGACTGGCGCTGCGCGTGCGCTACACGCGCTCGCGCCGTCAAGTCGTGCGACTGGAGGCCCCGGCGCGTAACCACGAGCGCACGCTACGGTTGCACTTCCTGTTCGCCGACGCTCCCGCCGGCGTCCAGGCCGAATTGGTCGAATGGGTGCGCCACCCGCGGCGTCGCCGCGCGGCGTCGGCCCTGGACGCGTGGCTCGAGACGCAACTAGCCAATTTGCGCGCGCCCGCGCGCCGCCAACTCTTGAAACCCAAGGGGCGCGTCTACGACTTGGAGGCAATCCAGGCCGAAGTCATGGCCAAGCAGCTGGAGTCCAAGTTGCCCGCGCAACTGGCGACTTGGCCGAGCATCACTTGGACTCGAGCCATGCGCAGTCGCACGCGCCACTCGCTTCGGCTGGGCTGCTTCGACCGCGCCGCCAATCTCATTCGCGTCCACTGGGTACTCGACCGGGAGCTGGTGCCCCGGTTCTTCGTCGAATACGTCGTGTTCCACGAACTGCTGCACGCTCTGCTAGGCGAGGAAGCAGGCCCCCACCGGCACCACGGAGCCCGTTTTCGGGCGCAGGAACGCACCTGGCCGGAACTGGATCGCGCGCTCGCCTGGGAACGCGAGCATGTCGACCGCTTGATCGCCATGGCCCGCAGCGGCCCGCTCAAGCGCGCACCCGCGACAAGGCCCTGGATCGCGCGTTTGGCCGCCTGGTGGTAATCCAGCGTTCGTTGCTTCCGTGAGGTACGACTGCGATCCGTCGGCCTGTCGTCGGCCTGTCGTCGGCCTGTCGGCGGTCTGTCGGCGGTCTGTCGGCGGTACGGCGGTACGGCGGTACGGCGGTACGGTACCAGGCTCGATTCCAACACCTTTGGTGCCAGGCTCCCATGCGCAACTAGTTGCGCATGGGAGCCTGGCACCAAAGG
>JAKFYL010000059.1 GCA_021730845.1 Planctomycetota bacterium
CAACTGCGGCTGTTCGCCGAGTTGCGCGACGACGACGGCAATCGCAGTGGCCGGCGCGCGCGCGAGACCGATTTTTCGGGCACCCTGGCGCTCTTGCCCGTGCCCACCTTGATCTCTCCCGCGCCGGGCGGCTCCAGCGGATCCAAGACCTACGATGTCGAGTTTGGCAACGCCCTCTCCGCCGTAGGCAATGGGATCTACCGAGTCACGCTGGTCGACGGCGGCGGCCGGCAGTGGAGCCTGTGGCGCAGCTTCGCGGCCGGGGCGACCCACCGGGTGCATGTGCCCGACATCGGCCCCATGGGGGGAGTGCCGCTGGGCACGGGCGCGATCGTGTGCACGATCGAAGCCTGGGCCTGGCCGGAGCTGAATCCGGCGCTGCTGTGCTTCTCGGACGTGGCGCGCGACCACGACCACTTCGCCGCCAGCGGCCCCAAGACCTTCCTGCAGCCGTAAGTACCTAGTCCCGCGCCGCGCAGCCGCCCAGCCGGCGTGCGATCGGCTCAGGATCTCTGGCCAAATGCCGGTTTCCTCGGGCACTCGCCCGTGCTAGCATCCCGCCCGCCGCGGCTGGAGGGTGGTCCTAACTGCGCTTTACAGGAGCGGCGTTCGCCATTTTTTCCAAGAGGTCGCATTCGGATTTTTTCGTCCGGACGCCCAGCTAAGGGTTCTTCCATGGTCAAGGGGGGCATCGTGGTTCATCCGTCCAGCTCGTCGCGCACGCTTGCGCTCGGTTTGGTTTTCGCGCTGTGTTCGGCCGCGTGCAGCACCACGCGCGCTCCCAAGGGCGCAGACAATGAAAACCTGACCGTGGGGCGATTGCGCCACGTCAATCCCACGGATGTGGCTGTGCTTCCCGTCGTGAACATGACCGGCAGATCCGGCCTGCCCTTGGACGTCATGCGTGCGCAATTCCAAGACGCCTTGGCCGACTTGCGCTACAGCCCGCTGGCCCTGGAATACGTCGACAGCAAAGTGGTCGAGGCTTCCTTCGATCCCGGCGCGCTCAGCGAGGACGCGATCCTCAAGGTCCAGGTCACGCGCTGGGACGACTCGACTTGGGACCTGAATTCGCGCCTGGTTGTCGAAGCCGACGTGTACTTGCTCGACACCAAGGCGCCCGAAGTGGGCAATGCCCTGTGGGGCGGTCACGTCATTCGTCGCCTCGACATGGTGCGCGAGCGCACGATCACGGCTACGTCCGCGGAACTCATGCAGCGCACCATGCAGACCTTTGCGCGCGACGTGCTGGCGTCCTTGCCCTCGCGCAACCCGGCCTACCCGGCGCAGGCGCGCTAGGCAGCGCCACGATCTGCCAAAAGAGCTCCCTGCGAGAGGGGGGACTTGGTCCTGGCAACGCACGCGGCCCGTGCGGGCGGCTTGCGGCCTGCA
The DNA here is from genome assembly GCA_021730845.1 of Planctomycetota bacterium. Classification (GTDB taxonomy): domain Bacteria; phylum Planctomycetota; class UBA1135; order UBA1135; genus JAKFYL01. The sequence goes on from JAKFYL010000059.1 coordinate 1,393, forward strand.
CCAAGGGGCCCTTGTAGCCGCCGGTCCCGATCGCTACACTTCCCAACCTAAGCAACGATTGATCCAAATCGGGCTTTGCTTCGGGCCTGCCTCCGGCAGCGCTCGGCGAGCCCCCGCGCGTCGCTCTTGGCGCGCCGCACCCCTCCCTGGGTGCTGTACCTGGGGAACGGGCAAGTCCCACAAGTCGCATCGAAAAGCGCCACATAGGCAAGGGCCCCACCAGGGGGAAAATTCCGTCATGGCGATCGCCGCCGAAAGCAAGAAGCAAGTCGTAGAACAATTCGCCATCAAGAAGGGGGACAACGGTTCCCCCGAAGTTCAGGTGGCGCTCCTGACCCAAACGATCCTTCATCTCACTGACCACCTGCGAGTGCACAAGAAGGACTACACTTCCCGCCGCGGCCTGCTCATGATGGTTGGCCGTCGCAGCAAGCTGCTCAAGTATTTGCGCCTATCCCACCCCGAGCGCTACGTGAAGTTGATCGCGCGCCTGGGATTGCGTCGTTGAGCCCAGCTCGTTTTTTCGCCCAGACCTGAGTCAGGCGCGCCGCGCGCAGCCCTGCACCATTCGGTTTTCTTCCGCGCCCGAGGCCGCTGCCAGGGGCGGAATGCAAACCTTGAGGTGGCGCCGAATTCTTGCGCGCCAGGCGCGCGGACCTAAGTCCAGCACAACATCCATTTCATTTCGAAAGCAGTAGTAACCAAAGAGGAAGTACAAGCAGCCATGAACTTAACAGCCATACGAGTCGAGCGCGAAATCGCGGGACTCACGATCACCCTAGAGACGGGCCAAGTCGCCCGCCAAGCCCACGGAAGCGTGATCTGCACCATCGGCGGCACCAAGGCCTTCGCCGCCGTGTGCTCGTCGCCCGCCAAAGCCGAGCAAGATTTTTTCCCGCTCACCGTCGATTACCGCGAGAAGACCGAAGCCGCCGGCAAGATCCCGGGCGGTTTCTTCAAGCGCGAAGGTCGACCCACGACCAAGGAAATTCTCACCATGCGCCTGATCGACCGCTCGATCCGGCCGCTGTTTCCGGAAGGCTTCAAGGACGAAGTGCAATTGATGAGCCACGTCCTGTGCTACGACGGCGAAGTCAACGCGGACATCGTGGCCATGCTGGCCTCCTTTGCCGCGGTGCATTTGTCCGATATCCCGTTCCACGGCGCCATGGGCGCGGTGCGCATCGGCCACGTTGACGGCAAGTCGGTGGTGTTGCCCCTGGAAAGCGTGCGCAAGGATGAAAAATCCAAGCTCGACCTGATCGTCGCCGGCCACCGCGATGGCATCTGCATGGTCGAGTCCGCGGCCAAGGAGCTCAAGGAAGAAGAGATGATTGATGCGCTCGAGCTGGCGCACAACACCATCCTCGAATTGTGTTCGCTGCTCGACGAGCTGCGCAAGCAAGCCGGCAAGCAAAAGCGCGAATTCGTAGCGCCCCAACCGGACCGCGAGCTCCTAGCCGCAGTCGGCGCATTCAAGAGCGAATTGCAGCGCGCCATGGTCACCTCGGGCAAGCACGACCGCCAAGCCGCGATCGACGCCGTGCAGGACAAGTGCGTGGAGTCCCTGTGCGCCAAGATCAGCGACGAAACGGCCAAAGCCGAACGCGCCGGAGCCGCCAAGGGCCTGTTCCACGAACTGGTCAGCAAAGTCGAGCGCGAGCTCATCGTTGACGGCAAACGCGCCGACGGCCGCGCTCCGACGGACATCCGGGAAATCAACATCGTGCCCGGCTTCGTGCCGCGCGTGCACGGTTCCGCGCTGTTCACCCGCGGCGAGACCCAGGCCCTGGTGTCCTGCACCTTGGGCACCCAGGATGACGAGCAGATCATCGACGGCATCGAGGACGAGTACAAGAAGCGCTTCTACCTGCACTACAACTTCCCGCCCTACTCGGTGGGAGAGACGCGCCGCATCGCCGGTCCTGGTCGCCGCGAAATCGGCCACGGCATGCTGGCCGAGCGCGCACTGCAAGCCGTCTTGCCGCTGCCGGCGCGCTTTCCGTACACGATCCGCATCGTGTCCGACATCATGGAATCCAACGGTTCCTCGTCGATGGCCAGCGTGTGCGGCGGGTGCCTGGCGATGATGGTCGCCGGCGTGCCGCTCGTCCAACCCGTGGCCGGCGTGGCCATGGGCCTGGTCAAGGAAGGCGGCCGCACGATGATTCTGACCGACATCATGGGATCGGAAGATCACCACGGCGACATGGACTTCAAGGTCGCCGGCACCGGCCGCGGCATCACTGCGTTGCAGATGGACATCAAGATCACCGGCGTCACGCGCGCCCTGCTCGAGCAAGCGCTCGAACAAGCCCGCGTAGGACGCAAGGAGATCCTCAAGAAGATGCTCGAATCGGTTCCGCGTCCCGAGGCGCAAATCAGCGAGTTCGCTCCGCGCATGGAGCAACTGCAGATTCCGGCCGACAAGATCGGATTCCTGATCGGCCCCGGCGGACGCAACATCAAGGGCATGCAGGAGCAGTACAAGGTGCGCATCGCCATCCTAGACGAGCTCGGCAACGTGCAAGTCGCAGGCACCGACCGCGCCAAGGTGCAAGCTTGCACCGACGCTATCCGCGCCATGACCGAAACGCCCAAAATCGGCACGCGCTACACCGGCACGATCAAGAGCATCAAGGACTTCGGTGCGTTCGTGGAAATCCTGCCCGGCGTCGAAGGGCTGTGCCACGTGTCGGAGCTGGCCGAGGGCTACGTCAATCGCGTCAGCGACGTCGTCCAGGTCGGCGAATCGATCGAAGTCGTCATCATCAACGTCGACGACCGCGGCAAGATCAAGTTGTCGCGCAAAGCGGCGATGGAAGTCAGTCAGTAGAGCAGAACGCTAGGCACCGCCCGCGGTCGAAAGTGACTGCGGGCGGCGCCGTGCCCAACCCCC
>JAKFYL010000021.1 GCA_021730845.1 Planctomycetota bacterium
CATCGTGCCTTGCTCGCCGTGCGCTTGCGCCCGGCCGACCGCTTCGCGGGTTGGGTTCGTTCTGCTTTGGCTCGTTCCTTGGGCTGGGGCAAACACCAGCCCACCACGCGACGCTCCTTGGTCAGGAGGCGCGCCGCGCATTCCTGCAACCTCGGGATATCTACCGCCAGCACCTCCTGCAAACTGCTCAAGGCCAGCTGCCACTGGGCATCGACGGCCCACGAGCCCAGGTCCTCGGCCAGGTCCGTCGCGGTTTCCGACTCATGGGCTTCGCTGGCCTGCAGTTTCTTGCGCACGCGTTCCAATTCGGCCTTGCTGACCGGCTGGGTGGCCAGGCGTTCGAGTTGCAAGTCGATGCGCCGCTCGAGTTCCGCGGTGTCGACGCCTTGAGCGCATTCTGCCAGCAACCAAAACAGGCCGCCGTCCACGCGCGTGTCGCTGTGTGCGGAAACACTGGTGGCCAGGCCGCGTTCCAGTACGAGTTCACGAAACAGGCGCGAAGTCCTACCTCCAGCCAGCACTTCCGCCAATACCTCCAGGGTCCAGTGATCGGGCGTGCCGACAGCGGCCGCGGGCCAAGCCATGCAAAGCCGCCGCCCTTGGTCGTCCCAATGCATGCTCAGGCGCTGCTCGCCGCGCAGGCTCTCGTCGCTGGCCGTGGGCGGGCGGAACGTGTCTGCCTCGACGTAGGCCATGCCCAGTGGAATCGATCCGAGCCGCTGCTCGGCGACCTGCAGGGCGCGCTCGGGCTGAAAGTCGCCCGCGAGCACCAAGGTGGCGTTGCCGGGGTGGTAAAAGCGCTGGTAGTAATCGCGCATGCTCGCGACGCTCATGCCGCGCAAGGTGTCCGGGAACCCTATGATCGGTCGCCGATAGGGATGGCGGGGAAACACCGCCGCTTGCACGCGGTCGGCCAAGGACCGCCAAGGATCGTCGACGCCCATGCGCAGTTCCTCGAGCACCACTTCGCGTTCCGAAGTGAATTCGGCCGGGTCGAGCAGCAGGTTGCGCATGCGGTCAGCCTCGATCTCCAACGTCTGCTCCCAGCGATCAGAAGCCAACTCGAACCAATAAGCCGTGTGGTCGTAGCTGGTGAACGCGTTGTTGCTACCGCCGCGCTCGGTCGTCATGCGATCGACGGCCCCCTTGCCGAAGCGCTGGGACCCCTTGAACATCATGTGCTCCAGGAAGTGCGAAACGCCGGCCTCGCGTTCGCTTTCGTTGCGCGCGCCGACGTTGTACCAGAGCATGACGGCCACTACCGGATCGGAGTGACGTTCGGCGAGTAGCACGCGCAATCCATTGGAAATTCGGTGCTCGCTGATCTTGGCACCGGCCTTGGAAACGCTCGTGGGCAATGCGTTGGATGGTTGTTGGCTGGTTTGGTTCATGATCGATCGCGATGGCTGCCCCGGCCCCCGGTGGACGAGTTGCGCGAAGAGGGGTTGCGCTGAGAGCCGAAGGCCTTGTGAGTCTTGGATCCGCGCGCCCCCGAACGTCCCTGCGATCCTTGCGCGGGGCGCGCATGAGATCGTGTTCCCGGCCGGCTTTGCGGCCGAGGTATGCGTTTTTCGGGCCGGGGAACGCGGGCCGGGGGACGAGGCGCGCGCGAGTTCGGGCGCGAGCGTTGCTCCGTGGGCGTGCGTTCCGGAAGGAAGGAACGCGACGCGCGCGGACGTTCCTTCGCGGCCCGAGGCCGCGGTTTGCCCTCGCCCGGCCCAGCCTGCAAGGCCTCGATCTCGAAGCGCAGCAAGGGACGCCACTGACCGTCCTTGAGCCGGGGATCCTGGATGGGGCCGATGGCGATGCGCTTGAGACGCAACACTTTGAAACCGACATGGGCGAAAATGCGGCGGATTTCGCGATTCTTTCCTTCACCGATGGTGACTTCGATGATGGTGAACTGCGAGCTGCGCTTGGTCACACGCAAGAACGCTCCCTCGGTGCGTCCTTCGGCCAAGTGAACACCCTTGCGCACGTTCTCGAGTGCCTCGCCTTCGATGCGCCCGCGGATCTTGGCTCGATAGGTCTTCAACACACCGTAGCGCGGGTGGGCTACGCGTTGAGCGAACTCTCCGTCATTGGTCATCAGGATCAGACCTTCGCTGTCCTCGTCGAGTCGTCCAACGCAGAAGATGCGGCCGGCTTGGGGATCGGTGACCAAGTCGATGGCGCGCAAGCGCGCTTCCCGCGGTTCATTCGTGCAAACCACGCCACGCGGCTTGTTGAGCAAGTAGTAGCGGCGGCGTTGGTGGGGCTCGAGCACGCTGCCGCCGACTTCCACGCGCTGCAGCTCGGGATCGACCTTGGTTCCCAGCTCCGTGACTATGTCGCCGTCGACGGATACTTTTCCGGCGGCGATCAGTTCATCGCACTTGCGGCGCGAAGCGATGCCACGCTCGGCGAGCAGCTTGTTCAAGCGCACGAGCCCGGTGCCAGGCAGGAGCGAGTCGTCTTCAGTGGCCTGCGACGGCTGGGAGTGTTTGGGGGGAGTGTTGGCCTGGGCCATGCGCAGTCCGCGGTGGCGCGGGGCGCAGAAGATAGCTCACGCACGGGTAGATCGAGCCTGGAAGCCGCTCCTAAAGGTGCTGGGTGCGGTTCGCGGCGGTAGCTGCGGTAGGCGCACCCGCTCGAGCAGGCATGCTGGTCCGTGCGGGAACTCCGCGCCGAGACTGCCGGCCGGGCGTGCTTCGTCCCCGCCCCTGGGACATGGCTACGTCAATCCTGTGTCTACGACGTTTCCCGAACCGAAAAGAGGCCTACAATCCGTCTCGGAGCATCCCCCCCCGATCGAGCCTCGCATGGGGCTTGCGGCACAAGGCAAGTCGCACGTCCCCGCCTCGCTCCCGAGCAAACTCACAGTCGCGCATGAAATACTCCTCCTTTGTTTCCGTGCTAGCCCTTGTTGCGGGTCTAGCCCAGCCAGCTTCCGCTCAGGTCGGAATGCGGCTCCCGGCGAAAGTCGAGTTGGAACAGTTCACGCAAACCAAGGCCACCAGCTTCGAGGACTACCACGGCCGCGCGCTATTGATCGAGTTCTTCGCCTTTTGGTGAAAACCCTGCGGTAGCGCCGTCCCGCATCTCAACGAGTTGGAAAGCAAGTTGAGCTCGAAGGGACTGAGCGTCCTCGCCGTGACTAGCGAGGGAACCAGAGACACTGAAGAGTGGATCGCCAAGAAGCAGGCCAAATACGCCTATGCCTACAGCAAGAATGGGAGCCTGGGGCGATTCTTGGGCGTGGGCGGTATTCCACACGCCGCGCTCATCGACAGCGAAGGCCTGGTCGTGTGGACTGGCAGCCCGTTCCAGATCGACGAGAAACAGGTCGAAGCACTCCTTTCGGGGGCTCTCACCAAGCCCCTGTGGGAGTGGCCTGCGGCGGCCAGGGCCGCCAAATCAGCCTATGTGCGCGGCCAAGTCGGGACCGCTTTGGCAGAAGCGAGGAAGCTGGCTCCGAATGACGGTGGCGCCGAAGTCGTAGCCGCGATCGAAGCGCAAGTGGCCGCGCGCGTTCAAAACCTTGAGCTGGAATGGAGGCGCGGCAACTACTTGGCCGTCGAAGACGCCGCCAAGCAGGCCAAGACACGGTACGCGGGATTGCCGCAGCTAGCGCAAATCGAAGCCCTCGCCAAGCAGGTGGAAGCCGCGCCAAATGCGGCGCAGATTCTAGCGGCGCAGCGCAAGATCCAAAAATTGCGCGAGGAGAAGCCCTCCAAACGCAAGGATCGCGAGAAGGCCCAGGACGAACTGCGCAAGCTGTTGCTCGAATTTCCGGGCACGTACGTCGCCCAAGAGGCGGACGAGCTGATTCAGGACCTCGCGCGCTTGAAGTGAGTCCCGCGCGGCACAGTTAGCTTTCTGACTGTGCCGCAGCGAGCAAGCGCTGGGCCTCGGCGCGGGCCGTGGCCTGGTCGCCCCCGCCGGCGATCATGTCGGCAATTTCGGCCACCCGCGCCGGCCCTTTGATGGCGGCGATTTGCGCCCGCGTGGAAGCACTGCCCGACTTCTTGGTCACCTTGAAGTGCCAATCGGCTGCCGCGGCGATCGCGGGCAGGTGCGTCACGCACAGCACCTGATGAAGTCCTGAAAGGCTCCGCAACTTCCGGGCTACCACAGGCCCTAGCCGGCCGCCGACGTTGGAGTCGATTTCATCGAACACCAGCGTGCGCTCTCCCGCGTTCTTGGCCATCACCGTGCGCAAGGCCAGCATGATGCGGGCCGTTTCGCCCCCTGAGGCCACAGCCCGCAACGGGCGCGGCGGTTCGCCTGGGTTGGTCG
>JAKFYL010000440.1 GCA_021730845.1 Planctomycetota bacterium
GTACCGTACCGTCGTACCGTCGTACCGCCGTACCGCCGTACCGCCGTACCGCCGTACCGTCGTACCGCCGTACCGTCGTACCGTCGTACCGTCGTACCGTCGTACCGCCGTACCGCCGTACCGCCGTACCGCCGTACCGCCGTACCGTCGTACCGTCGTACCGTCGTACCGTCGTACCGCCGTACCGTCGTGGTACCGTGGTACCGTACCGCCAAAGGTGTGGGAATTGAGCCTGGTACCGTACCGCCGGGTTGTCGACGCTCGTTTCAAGGCGAAACCAGTCGCCACAGGTACCAACAGGCGACGCTGCGCAGCGGTCGCCAAACCTCGGCGCGCTCGAGCAGTTCCTTGGGCGTCGGCCGCGCTGCGAAACCATCCAACTTGCGTGCGCCTTCTCGAAGTCCCAAGTCGCCGGGCGCGAACACGTCGAGTCGTCCCAGGCGAAACAGCAAGAACATCTGTGCGGTCCACTCCCCGATGCCGCGCACGCACACTAGGTGCTCGATGACGGCGTCGTCGTCCAGCCGCGAGATGCGCGGGAGATCGAGCGTTCCGTTGATCGACTTTTTGGCCAGATCGCGCAATCCCAAGAACTTGGCCTCGGATAGACCCGCGCCGCGCAGGCGCTGCTTGGGGATCTCCAGCAATTCCTCTGGCCCTGGAAACCGCAGGCCGGGTGTCAGCGCCAAGACGCGACCGTGAATCGTCTGAGCCGCCTTGGTGGCGAGTTGCTGGTGGATGATCGCGCTCGCCAGGGCATGGAAGTGGGAGTGATAGTGGCCGCGCTTGGGAAAACCTGGAAAGGTGGGCAAGCGTCTCATGGTCTTGCCCAAGGCAGGATCCCTGCGCGCGAGCTCGGCGAGCTGTTGGTGGGTCGGCTTCATGCGCGCGGAGCTTGCCGGCGCAGATCCCACCACATGGCGATCGGGCCGACGAAGAACAACGCGAACATGGCGGGCGCCGGAGCAAAGCGCGCAAAGCCCGGCACTTGGTAGTCGTTGAGCAATCGCAGCGCGCACTCCAGAAGTGCGATCAAAATCACGACCACGATCTGGTCGCGGCGTTTCGACACGATCGTGCGCGGATCGGTGATCATGAAGAACACGAAGAACTGGTACATGACTCCCGTTGCCGGCGCCAATTCGGCGAGTGGGGGAATGTCACGCAGCCAAGCCCGACCCACGGCGAGCACGGCAAAGGCCGCCAGATAGGTCAAAGTCAGGTGCAGGACTTTGGCGCGCAGCACCACGATCAAACCCACGATCCAGATCACCAAATTGGCGCGCGGATCATTGCCCCACTCGTGCGACAGAATGGCGAACGAGCCAGGTGCGAGCAGCAAGAACGCGCACAGCGAGAAATTGGTGGGGTTCCAAAGGTGTCGGCCGCGGTAGGTCAGCACGTATTTGGAGGCGACAGCGATGGCGCCGCCAACACCGAAGGGCCAAGCCAGGCCGCTCTGCGGCTTGCTCATGATGGCTACGCTGTTGCCGCTGATGTAGCCGCTCACCAGGGCCGGAAACTTGCCTCGCAGGAGCAACGAAAGCACGATCTCGGTCACGAGTGCGCTGCCCAGGGCCAGCGCCAGATCGACGTAGCTGCCCAGGATTTGGTACTTCCACTGGCCGATCACCAGGATCAGGGTCACCAGCGTGCTGCTGAAATACTGCGGCCGGATGCGACCGAGCAAACCTCGGATCCCGGTGAGCGGCATGCTTGCGGTGCTGGCGTCCATGAATCTAGGGCTCCCGCAAGTTGTGCAGCTTTCGGAGCGCGGGCCGGTTGACGACTTGTGCTTGTCCAGACGGCCAGAGGATGTGCACGCGCTCGACGAGTTCGTGCTTGCCCAAGCCGAAGTGCAAGCGTCGGTCGTTCTGCGCTGCGAAGCCAACGCCGCCGCTGATGACCTGGACTTGCTGGAACCCAGGACATTCCACGCGCACATGGGCACCAATGGCCGTAGTGTTGGCGCCCGCCGCTTGGAGCTGGAACTGGATCCAGTTTCCTCCCGAATCGACCGTGTTCTCGTAAACCAGTAGGCGATCGTTTTGGTTGGCGACCACCACGTCCAGTACGCCGCGCCCAAACAAATCGACCAGCGCCACGCCGCGGCCGTCGAGCAAGTCGTCGACCCCGCAGGCTGCGGCGACGTTGGCGAACTGGCTGCCGCCCTTGCCGAGGAGCACGCTCGAGCGTTCGTATCCCGACAAGCTCTTGTCGCCCATGGGCGGCCAGTTTCCGGCATCCTCGAATACACCCCCGGCCCCGCCGGCGATCTTGCTCATGTCGTACCAGTATTCGCTTTCTCGGCTGGCGGACACGAACCCGTTGGTGACGAATAAGTCCAAGTTGCCGTCGTTGTTCAAATCGCCGAACTGCGCGCCCCAGGCCCATCCGCAGTCGACCACGGCCTTGGCGCGCACGCTGGATTTGTCCGCGACGTTCACCAGGCGTCCGCTTTCTTGCAGGCGATTCAGGCGCAAGTTGTTGCCCTGAAACAGAAACCCCGAGCGAGAAATGTTGGTCACGAACACACCCAGGCGTCCGTTGTTCTCGAAATCGCCCAGGGTGGCGCTCATGCCGCTCTTCGAGCTTTCCTCCAGCCCCACGCCCAGTTGACGCTCGAAAGTTCCGTCGCCGCGGTTCTTGAAGAATTCCTCGGGGCCGTAGTCATTGGCCAGATACAAGTCGATCCAGCCGTCGCCGTCCATGTCCGCAGCGGTCACAGCCAGCGTCCAACGTGTGCTGTCGCAGCCCGCTTGACTGGTTACGTCTTCGAAACGGCCGGTTCCGTCGTTGCGCAAGAGTACGTTGCGTCCACCGTTGGTGGCGAATTCGAAGCTGTCCTGCATGATACGCGCATCCGGCAGTTGCCACAGATTGTGGCGCTCGTGGAAATAGCCGCCGAAGTAGGCGTCCAAGTCTCCGTCGCGGTCGTAGTCCAAGAGCACTGCGCTATTGCAATTCATCCAGCGCCGAACGCCGCTGGCTTCGCTGACGTCCACGAAGGGGCGCAGGCCCGTCTTGGGATCGGAGCCCTCGTTGCGCAGCAAGGCCTGGTACCCCCAGCGATAGAGCAGCAAGTCTTCGTCACCGTCGCCGTCGACATCGCCCCAAACCGAGCCCATGCTTGCTCCTTCGCCGGCGCGATTCAGATCGGCGAGCTGCGCTTTGCCCGCGACGTTCTCAAAGCTGCGGTTGCCGAGATTGCGCCACAAGGAGTTCGGAGTTTCAAAGGCGCTCGAGGTGGCATACAGATCAGGCCAGCCATCGCGGTCGACGTCGGTGACCGAGATCGACGCGCCCAGGGCCGTGATGTGTGGCGCCGCGTTTTTCAGTTTGGGATCCACCGAGCAGGCCTTGTGGCGGAACTCGATGCCCACAGACTCCGAGACCTCCCGCAAGGAAAAGCCCAAGCCTTGCACGGGATCCATCGGCGCTGATTTCTGGTCCTGGCGATCGCGCCAGCCCACCCACACCAAAGCTCCAAAAAAGGCGCTATGAACGAGGATCTGGCGTAGGGAAGGGAGGGCCACGGATCGGAGCTGCTCGCTAGCGCCATTGTAGGCGCTAGCACGTTTGAATTGCAGGGGGGGAGCGGAATCAGCGCGGCCCCGGCCGCCTAGTGACGCCGTTCGAGCAACTGGATGCCGAAGCGATTGGCGACGGCCAATGGTTCGTTGCCCAGGGTCGCGACGGGCACATAGCTCGCGAGAATGTAAGTCATAATTTCTTGGCCGTAATCCCGCCCGAACAAAGGAAAACCGTACTCGCTGGTGTCCTTGTGGACCAAGGCGACCAATTCGGCGGGTCGCTCGCGCAGGGCTTCCAGCAGCCGGTCCTGTCCAAAAAAGGCCAACTCCGGAGGCATGAAATTTATGAATGGTGTCGGCGAACGGCGCCCCGCCAGGAAGTTGAGCATCACTCCTTCCGGTAGGACCAAGAGTGTGCCTGTCGGCGGTACGCGTGCTTGGATTTGCGCCAGCGCTTCGTTGACTAGCGTCCCGCGCAGCTTGTCCGCGTGCAATTGATTCGGGCTAGCCGCGACGGGCGTTTGCTTGCGCTGCACCCAGCTCAAGGTTGTGCGCACATGATGGAAGATCGCGGCAGCGGCCAAGGCTAGCGCAGCAGCCTGCATCACCAGCGCCGATTTTCCGCGGCGCTGGAGCCAGCGTGGCGCCCAGCCGGCGAACAAGGCCGCGAGCAACAGCGTGGCGGGCAAGGCCAAGACGAATCCATAGTGC
>JAKFYL010000090.1 GCA_021730845.1 Planctomycetota bacterium
AGACTGGAATGGCGGACTACTCCCAATCTCCATCCTCACCGATCGATACCCACGGGGAAGGGGACGGGACCTCCAGGCTCATGGCCCTACATCGTCATCCCAACCCATTCAAATCCGGTGTGCACTGAAACGGGGGAGACTCAGTTGCGGCGGTGGCGGGCGCCGGATGGCGAAGCGCATGCCCCGGTGGCCCCATGCAGAAGCATGGCGTGCGACATTTTCGCCGCGAATTGCAGCGAGTGCAATCCAAGACGCGACGCCGCCCGATTCGAGTCGGACGGCGTCGCGGAATGTTTAGGGATTCAGGGTGTAGCTCCAGGCGTTGCTGGCCGCACTGCCAACCGGGGAGTTGGGATCGCGAATCCAGGCTTGCTGATACACGCTCGAGCCGGCGATGAGCGGCGTGCCGGCACTAGCGGCTTGGGCCAGAACTTCACTCAGCGAGTAACTGAGCGTGCCGTCGCACAAGGCCGTCCCTCCGGTAGGTTTCGTGGTCAATCGCATCAGGGGCGCCTTCACGCACAATGTCCCGTTGGAAAACGGCAGACTGTTCGGCCCGCTGATCCCAAAGAACTGCAACCCGCTTCGCTGCGCGGGCGCGTTGAGCGTCGTGACTTTGAACTGCGAGGAATTGCCGAGGCTCGGCATGCCGATTGCGCCCATGCTTGGCAGGCAGCCATCCGCCGAGGGATTGACCGTGCAGTAGGCCGCTCCGACGCTGCCTCCGCTGCAGGAACGCCCGCCCTTCATTTCGAAGTAGTAGCTCGCGTACGGGTTCGAAGGCCAGCCGCCGAACCAGTAGCAATAGGTGCCGTAGCCATACTGTGCAGTTCCTGTCGGGCAGTTGGTCGGAACGGAAGTACCAATGGGAGTGCCGTCCCCATTGATCCAAGCAGAATCTTCGGTAGAAAGTCCCGTGCCACAGGCCGCCGCGCCACACGGGATGTTGTACGTGCAGGAACCAGGCGCGGCGACGCTCGGGTCACCAGCAACGAAGATGCCTTCTGGCCCCGCCGTTTGCGCGGGCATCTGGTGGTGAAACGCCCACGTGAAGAGGTCCTTGGCCGGGTTGTTGTCAAAGACCCCATCGCCGTCGGCCTGCACGCACAGGCCTAGGTTCGTCATACTCACCACCCAGCAGCCCAAGAAATTGTTGGCGGTGGAACCGGGAAGGCCCATCGGAGTCAGGTCCAGTTCCGTGTACACGCTGCTGGCGGCCCAAGTCGGTGGCGTTTGGGCCATCTGGCCGGCGCACCTGCCACCCGCGTTGTCCGCGAAGGCAATTTCACAGCGGAAGCTGGCGGCATTGTACGTGCAGTACGCGAACGTGAATTCATCCCAGCTCACAGGCGAGCCACTACCCGGTGCGGCGCTGGGGATGCGTCCTTCATCGTAGACCTCTTCGCAACTGGCAAAATTCGCGTAGTAGGACGCAACGGACCAGGCACAAGTGTTGTTGTAGATGGTCTGGGTGTTGGCCGCGAGAGGTTGTGAGCCTTGCGGGATACGCTTGCCCGTCACGAAATCGATGGTGACCTGCTTGGGTGTGGTCGTGACGGGTTGGAGCCTAGAGGCCGGAAGCTTCTGCTGCGCAAACGCACCGGAACACAAGCACAGCGCGGCAATTGGAATCGTGGGAAAACGCATGGCAACAATTCTGGATTGTAGGAGTGCCCTAGGCAGACATTCTGGCTGTCCAAGGCCGGGAATGGACGCAATATGAGCTCTAGCCACGCAGCCTGGGCTGGTAGCAGGCAAGAAAAGCGATTGAGCGGGGCGCGCAGCGCGCAGGCAGTTGCAGCGTGTCGCGTAACTTATTGAAGGGCAGGCACTTACATGAACGCACGCGCAATGATCATGCTGCCTCCCAAAATCGCCTGTGGCCGCAACTTGCAGTCGCCAGGGCCCCCTGGAGCATCCCCCTGGCAGGATCTACCTTACCCAGCCCGCTGCCCTGTACACGCAGGTCTGGCTTGATGCCATGGGTGTCTCATCAGCACAGTCGCTGGCAGCCCCAACCGTTCGAGTCAGCTCAGGTCACTTGGAGCGCTGCACCAGCCAAACACCTAGCAGCACGGTCGCTCCGCCGGCAATCAGATTGCCGGAGATGGGTTCATCGAGCACCAGGACCGCAGCCGTCAAGGTGACGAAGGGCTGCAGGTATTGAAAGGCGGCCGCCCGCTCGGGCCCGATCGATGACACCGCGTCGTTGAAGGCCCACATGGCAATGGCGCTGGCGCCGATGCCCAAGAATCCAATCGACAAGACGCTGATGACGTTCGGTGCGCTGGTCCAGTTGCCGGCGTATGCGGCGGCACAAAAACTCGGCAGCGCTGCGATGGCCAGGGAAAATGCAGTCGTGCGCAGTGGGCCGCTTCGCTTCATGGGGCCCACGCTGAGCAGTGTGTAGCTAGCCCACAGAAAGCACGTCAAGAGAATCAGCGCATCGCCCAGTTTGGCTTCAGCGAATTCCACCGGGCTGACGGCCGTCAAGATCCACGCGCCAGCCGTCGCCACCGCGATGCCGAACCAGCCTTGGGCACGCAGGCGCCGTTTCAAGAACAGCGCCGCGGCCAGGGCTACCACCGCCGGCACGAAAGTGATGATCCAGCCCGCGCGCGCAGCCGTGGTCCAGCGCAGGGCAATCGTCTGAGTCAGCAAGTGCACGCCCAGAATCAATCCCAACAGCGCGCAACGCGCTCGATCTTGGGGCTCTGGAAGCAACTTGCCACGCTCGGCAGCGAGCATGCCGAACAAAAGGCCTGCGCCCAGCGCATTGCGCATCCACACCAGCCCAAACGGGCTGGCCGTTTCCAGGGCCACGCGCACCGCCACGAAGGACAGGCCCCAAAAGATGGTTGCGAGCAGCGCCTTGGCATAGGGTTGCCAGTGCCCCTTCGGCCTGGGACTTACCAATTGGCCCACTGTTCGTTGGCTTGATTGAGCTCGCTCTCGATCTCCGCCGCGCGATACTGGGCTTCGCGCATGCGCGGCGCATCCATGTAGACCTCTGGTTCGGTCATCGAGTGCTGCACGAGTTTGAGTTCAGCCTCCAGGTCGATGATGCGCTGTTCGAGTTTGGCGAATTGGTACGGATTGCGAATCTTGCCGGCCGTCGCGGGCTTGGCGCTCGAGCTAGCTTCGGTGTCAGCGCGCGCCGCCGAATTTTTGCCGGCCGGCGCCGCGCCTTTGCTCTGCTGCGGGGCTCCAGCAGCCTTGCCTGGCAGACCAACGGGGCCCGCCGCCTGACTCGCCAGCTTGGCCGCACGCCAAGCGCTGTAGTTGCCCGGATACACGCGCACCGTTCCTTGCTCGACCTCCAGGATCGTGTCGCACAATAGGTCCAGGAACGCGCGATCGTGGCTGACCGCGATCATTGCGCCTTCGAATGCGCCGAGAAACTCCTCCAGGGACGTGCGCGCCGACAGGTCCAGGTGGTTGGTTGGTTCGTCCAGTGCCAGCCAGGAGACCGAGTCCAAGAGCAATCGCGCCAAGGACAGGCGCGCGCGCTCTCCCCCCGACAAAGCCGTGTTGGATTTCTCGATTTCGGGGCCGCGAAACAAGAAGCGCGCCAAATGGGAGCGCACTTCCTCGTCGGTGAACTGCGGGCGCGCCGGGCGGATCGTGGAGTAGGGAGTGCCGGCCGGATCCAGATCGCTTGTATCCTGGTCGTAGAAGCCGCAAACACTCTTGTGCCCGTGCTCCAATTCGCCGCCCATAGGCGCCATGCGCCCGGCCAAGACCTTGAGCAAGGTCGACTTGCCCGTGCCATTGGCGCCCACGATGCCCACGCGCTGTCCGCGGCCGATGCGGAAATCGGCCTGGCCGAAAATCTGCTTGCCGGCGTAACCGCCTCGCAGGCCGCGACATTCCAGCACCAATTCCCCGCCGCGCGCGGCAGCAAGCTTGGGGATGTTCGGTGTGCGCACGTCATCGTAGGGACGCTCCAGTCGCGTGATGTTCTCGAGCTTCTTTTGGCGTCCCTTGGCCTCGGCCGTGCGCTGGCTGCCCATGTGGCGCCGAATGAACTCTTCTTCCTTGCGCAGGAATTCTTGCTGTTGTTCAAAGGCGCGCGATTCGCTGAGGAAGCGCTCCCGTCGCAGCACGACGTAGCGATCGTAGCCTCCTGGATAGCGCTTGAGCGCGCCGCGCTCGAGTTCGTAGATGGCGTCGACCACGCGGTTGAGCAGGCGCCGGTCGTGGCTGACGATCAACACCGAGGCTTTCTGCTCGGCGAGCCAA
>JAKFYL010000354.1 GCA_021730845.1 Planctomycetota bacterium
TTCTTCCACCGATTCCCCATCGGTCGCTTCGGGGTGAGTGCTGGCGAGCGGATCCAGTCGCCTGTACTTTTCTCTGCCCTACAAAACCATGGGCGAAGAGAAAACGACTCCAGTGCGTGCGCCGGCCAAGGATGGCCCTTTTCCGCTTTCCACGCTGCGGCACTCGGTCTCGCACTTGATGGCTTCCGCCATCGGGCGCTTGTTTCCGGGAGTTCGCTTTGGGTTTGGGCCGGCCATCGAGCACGGCTTCTACTACGACTTCGATCTGCCGCGGCCGCTGGAGGAGGCGGACCTGGAAAAGATCGAGCGCGAGATGCGCAAGATCGCCAAGGCATCGCCCCAGCTTACCTGCGTCGAAGTCACTCGCGGTGAAGCCAAGGCGCGCTTGTTGCGCAAGGGGCAAAGCTACAAGGTCGAAGCCATCGATCTGATTCCAGAGGGCGAGAAAATCACTTTCTGGGGCCACTCGGATTGGGAGGACCTGTGCGAGGGGCCGCACGTCGATCGCCTGGACCGCGAGTTCCATTTCAAACTGCTTTCGATCGCCGGCGCGTACTGGCGCGGCGACGAGAAGCGACCGATGCTGCAGCGCATTTACGGCACGGCCTTTTGGACCAAGGCCGAGCTCGACGCGCACCTGGTTTGGCTCGAGGAAATCAAGGCCCGCGACCACCGCAAGCTGGGCACGGAGCTTGATTTGTTCAGCTACCACCAGGAAGCCGGCGCCGGTTTCGTGTTCTGGCATCCCAACCTGGCCACGGTGCGCCGAGAGATCGAGCGCTTTTGGTGGGACGAACACGAGCGCCGCGGGTACCAACCGGTGTACACGCCCCACGTTTCGCGCGAGACGCTGTTCGAAGTATCGGGGCACCTGGCCAACTACGCGGACATGATGTACGCGCCCATGGAGATCGACTCGATGCCGTATCGGGTCAAGCCCATGAATTGCCCGGGGCACATCTTGATCTACAAGAATCGCGGCCGCAGCTACCGCGAGCTGCCGCTGCGCATGGCCGAGCTGGGCACGGTGTACCGCTACGAGCGTTCGGGTGTGCTGCACGGCATGTTGCGCGTGCGCGGTTTCACCCAAGACGACAGCCACATTTTCTGCACCAGCGAACAGTTGGCGGACGAGATCGCCGGCGTGCTCGACTTGGTGCTCTTGGTGGTCAAGACCTTCGGCTTCGAGTACACGGCCTACTTGGCCACTCGGCCCAAGGACAAGTCCATCGGTTCGGACGAGATCTGGACGCGCGCCATCGCCTCGCTGCGCCAAGGCGCGGCCAAGGTCGGCATGCCGCTGGAACTCGACGAAGGTGGCGGGGCGTTCTACGGCCCCAAGATCGACTTCAAGATGAAGGATGCACTCGGACGCGAGTGGCAGCTCTCGACGGTGCAGTGCGACTTCAACTTGCCCGAACGCTTCGATCTGCATTTCACCGACAGCGACGGGCAGGCCAAGCGGCCGATCATGCTGCACCGCGCCGTCCTGGGCGCCTTCGAACGCTTCATCGGGGTCTTGATCGAGCACTTCGGCGGTCGATTCCCTTTGTGGTGCGCACCCAAGCAAGTCGCGCTGGTCCCCATTCGCGAGGAACACGCACCCTACTTGCGCACTCTGGCCGAGCGCCTGAATGCGCAGAACTTCCGCGTCGAGGCCATGCTCGACGCCGGCCACATGAACAAGAAGATCAAGGATGCGCAGCACGCGCAGATCCCCTTCATGCTCGTGGCCGGCGAGCGCGAAGCAGCCGACGGCACCGTGGCGGTACGCCGCCGTGGCACGCGCGAGCAGATCGTGATGCCGTTCGATGCCTTCCTGTCCGGCATCTCCAAGTTGCGCAGCACGCGCGCCCTGGGGCTGGAACTCGAGTAAGCGCGCCGAGCCTAGCCCGACGCGCGCGAGCGTTTCAGCGGCGCAGCGCGCGCAGCAAGTGCTCTGTGCCCGTGGCTAGATCCACGCGTTCTGTGTACCCCAAGTCGCGCCGCAGCGGCAGCAGGTCGTAGCTGTGGGCGCGCGCCAATTGCAGGGCTACGAAACGCGTCAGCGGCGGTTCTTGGGCCAGGCCGAAAAGTTTCCAGCAGCCTTCCAGAATCGCTGCCGCGGCTAGCGCCGCCGGCAAGGGCACGCGCCGCGCGCGCCAAGGAACTCCCAGGCCCAGCAAGAGCTCGCCAATCCAATCCCACAGCAGCACGGGAGTCTCCTGCGCTACGAAATACGCCCTGCCCGCGTGGGGCGCCTTTGGAGCAAGCTGCTCCAATGCCAAGCGGTGTGCGTAGGCGGCGTTCTCGACGAAAGTCAGGGAGACCTCGTTGCGTCCATCGCCGACGACGCGCAGTTTGCCTGCCTTGGCCTTGTGAATCAGGCGCGGCACGAGGTGTGGATCGCGGGCGCCGACGATCAAGTGCGGCCGCAGCGCGCAGGTGATCAGTTGCCCCCTCCCGCTCGCCGCCAACACCTCGCGTTCCGCTTGGGCCTTGGTCGCTTGGTACGCGCACAGGAAACGGCGCGCGTAGGGCAAGTCATTGCCCGCCATGCGCTGGTCCTTGCCATCGAAGCACACGCTGGGAGAGCTGGTGTATACCAGTCGCTCTATCCCCAGTCGCGCGCTCGCGGCAAGCACGTTGCGCGTCCCCTCGACGTTGGCTTGCCAATATTCCTTTGGGTCGCCCCACACACCGGTCTTGGCCGCGGCGTGGACGACACCCTCTTGGCCCTGGAGCGCGCACTCCAAGGCTGCCAGGTCGAGCAGGTCGGCGCTCACGGTGCGCGCCCCCAAGGCGCCGAGCTCGCTTTGCGGCCGGCGCGAAAGGGTGGTCACCTCGTGGCCCGCGGCCAAGAGTTCCTCGGCCACGGCTTGCCCCAAAAATCCGGCCGCGCCGGTGACCAGCACCTTCACGGGACCTGTTCCTCGGCCCAGGACTTGAGGGCCACGCGATCGATCTTGGCGTTGTGGCGCACGTCGACCGGCAGCGAGTCGCGAAACAGCACGCCCTCGACACGCGCAGCTTCCGGATGCGCTTGTCCGCCGGCCAAGATCGCCTGCGCGCTGCTTCTTGCCGCGCCCGCGCCGCGCGGTTTCTTGCCGCGCGGCATGACCGCGATCAGATAGGGGCGTTCGCGTCCGCGCGGACCCACGCCGACCAAGGCGCACTGCTCGATTCCCGAACGCGAACGAAACACGTTTTCCACGCCGATCGGAGGCAAAAGGCCGCGCGCGGTTTCCAGTCGATGGGATTTGCGGCCCAGGAACCACAGCAAGCCGGCGGAGTCGAGGCGCCCCAGGTCGCCCATGCGGTGCCAAAACGATTGCCTGGAACTTGGCGCGCCCTGGATCTTGGCTTGCAAGGTCGCCGCATCGTCGAAAGCGTATTCGCGCGTCACCAACGCGCCGCTGACGCAGATTTCACCGATCTGGCCGGTGCCGACTTCCAGCTCGTCGTTCCACGCCCTGAGCGCGCCGTCCGTGATGCGCACGAGCTTGACCGTCACATCCACGCCCGGGCGGCCAACGCATATGCCTTCCCCAGCTTCGGTGCGCCCGCGCAGGTCCCCGAGCAACTCGCGCGCCGACGCGCTCGCAACGGGCAAGGCTTCGGTCGAGCCGTAGGGCGTGTGTACGGATCCCGCATCGAGCAGTCCTTGGCAGGCTTCCAGTAGCCTAGGCTCCACCGGCGCGCCCGCGATCAGGAGGCGCTGGATCGAAGCCAGCTTTTCGCCCTGGGTGCGGCAATAGGGCGCGACCCTGCGCCAAACGGCGGGGGAGGCGAACGTGTTCGAAGGCGCGAACCTGTGGCAGGCGTCCACGATCGCGCGCGGGTCGCAGGTCGCGGGCCGCGAGAAATCCATGCGCGGCAAGACCGCGGTCCAGCCGAAGGCCGGCGCGAACAATGCAAACAGCGGAAAACAGGCCAGGTCGATTTCGCCCGGACGAAAGCCGTACAGCCTCTGCAAGGCGCCAAGTTGCGCGCGGAACATGCCGTGGCTGTAGCGCACGCCCTTGGGCGGGCCGGTCGCGCCCGAAGTGAACAGGATGGCGGCTAGGTCTTGGGGCTGTGCCTGCCTGTCCGCGTTGCGCGCCTGTGCGCCGCCGACAGCGCGCAGCAAACGCTCGAAGCTGTGGCCGCTCCACAGCTTGGGCGCTCCCACGGTCACATTGACCTCGACCGGGCGGAAGGCGCGCGCGTGCGTCAAGCGCAAGGCGTGCGCAGCTGGGATGCCGATGAAGCCTCTT
>JAKFYL010000037.1 GCA_021730845.1 Planctomycetota bacterium
GCGCCTTTCGACCTGGCCGAGCTGATCGCCATGGTGGCAAGCGGCAAGCTCTCCAGTACCGCGGCGCGCACGGTGCTGAAAGCCATGGCTGGCAGCCCTCGCGGGCCGCGTGAGTGGGCGCGCGAATTGGGTTTGGAGCAAACCAACGACGTGGCGCAACTGGCCGCTTGGTGCGACACGGCGCTCGCAGCCGCGCCTGCGGCCGTGGCCGCTGTGCGCGGCGGTGAGTCCAAGGCCCTGGGCCCCTTGATCGCCGCGGTTTTGAAACTCTCCGCCGGCCGCGCCAGCCCGCCCACCGTAAAGGACCTGCTGCTGGAAAAGATCCATGCCGGCGCCTGAGTCTCCGTCTCACGAACCGGTCGAGGATCCCGCAGCCGGCGCCTCACAGGTCAGGGATCGACGCCTCTTTCACCGCGGAAGCTGGATTCTGGTCCTGGGCCTGGTGTGCTTTGGGGCCGCCAGTTTGGGGCTCTTTTGGCAGACCTTTCCGCGCGGTCCGCGCGGCGTCCTGCGGGCGCTGACTTTGCTCGCGGTCCTTGTGCTACTGGGTGGCGTGGTCGCACCCGTGGTTACGCGCGCCTTGCGTAGGCGCCGCTAGAACATCCGGCAAAGGCCCGCTGCGCTACAACTTGGCGTGTCTTGGCTGGAGCCTTCGCCCCGCGAATTCGCGTCCCAAGCGCTCGACGATCTTGGGCTTGCTGCCAGCCAGATCCTTGCTCTGCGCCGGATCGTCGACCAAGTCGAAAAGTCGCACACTGCCCGGCCCAGTGGGCTCGATCAGTTTGAAGCCGCCGGCGATCACGGCGCGCTCGTGGACGGCGCGTTGGTGGAGCGATGGAATGCTGGGCTCGAAGGCCATCTCGCCAAACACGCTTTGGTTGTCTTGGGCCTCTACACCGCGCAATTCGAGCAGGAACGACGGTGCGTCGAAGACTTGCTGGGGCGTCGCCGCTCCCATGAATTCCAGCACGGAGGGAGCCAGACTGACCAAACTCCTGGAAGCCTGGATCTCGCGAGCCGGGGCAACGAACGGACCGCGCGCGATGAACGGCACGTGGATTCCCGCTTCGGCTAGGGAGCCTCCCTCGCCAACGAAATCGTCCTCGCCGAGGAATGTGCCGCACAGCGAAGTGGCAACGACGAGCGTTTTGTGCTCGAGCCCCAAGCCCTTGAGGCTGTCGAGCACAGAGCCCAAGGCGCGATCAGCGCGCTTGGCACCGGAATCGTGCAAGGCTAGCAACCCTTGACGTTCTTGGGTGGTCATGGACTTGCCCATTCCGGCCAAATACTCCAGCGACTCACCACCGCTCAAGCCGCTGCCGGCGCGCGGTCGTTCCTCGAACGCTTGCGGCATGGGCCAGGGCGGCAGCGGATCGGCGAGCACCACTACGATCAGGAACGAGCGGCCGTCGTGCGCGGCCTGTTCCAAGAGCTTGTGTGTTGCTTGGGCCAAGCGGCCGGCCGCATCCAATCCGGGATCGACCACTTCGGTCACTTGGAAGCCCTGGGTGAGTCCGCGCGCCGCCGAAAGGCGCGTATCGCTGCTGAAGAGTGCGGTGTGCCAGCCCATGCTGCTTGCGCTCTCCGCCACGGTGACGTGTTCGGCTGCCAGGGTGTTTTGGAACTGCATCAAGCCGTGATTCCACGGTCCGGTTCCGGTAAGTAGCGAGGCAAAGCTCGACGGCGCCCAGCTCGAGGGCGCGCGCACCCCTGCCAATTCGCTGCCTTCCTTGGCCAGTCGCAGGAGATTGGGCATCGACGCGTGAGCGACAAGCGGATCTTTCCAACGATCTTGACGCAGCCCTTCGAAAGCCACGACGACCACGCCGTGCTGCGCCTTGGGGGCTCTACCCGCACAGGCGCACAGACAGGCCAGCAGCGGCGCAAGCAGCCCTGTGGCGATCGAACTATTCCACCGATTCGAAGAGGTAGACTCCACTTTGACCCGACGTTTCTTCCACAGCGATCCTCAAACGCCTCACGCTCACGCCGGGAAATCTCACGCGCAAACGCCGACGCAGTTCGCCCCCCAGCCACCCCGCCAGGTTTTCCGAACTTGTATTGTTGATCGGCAAGACGATGACGTCTTCTGATGGCGATTCGTATTTGCGCTCGCGGTAGCGCACACGTATGGAACCTTGTTCCAGGTGCTCGACCTTGAGTACGGGATGCAGGCCTGGCACCAACCAGTGTTCGTCGAGTTCGTCGCACAACTCTCGTATCACCGGCTTTACTTGTTTGAAATCCAGGACCAGGCCGTGCTCGCTGAGCGAGGCCTCGATGGCGACCTGCACCCTGTAATTGTGGCCGTGCAGCCGCTCCGCGCTGCCGTCAGGGAAGATCAAGAAGTGCGCCGCGGAGAATTTGAACGCCTCCTTGTACAGATCGATGGACCAGCGTTCCGTGAAGTTGGGCATAGTGTCCCCAAGATACAGCAGCCGGGGGCCGGTCCAGCGGCGGCGGCCGGGAGCGTTACTTACCCAGGCAAAAGCGCGCGAAGATGCGGTCCAAGATGTCCTCGGGCGTGGAATGTCCGTCCAGGGAGCCCAGCTCGTCCAGGGCGCGCCGCAAACTGTGCGCGATCAAGTCCATGCTCGCGCCAGCTTCCAGCTGGGATAGGCCCTGCCGCGTGCGCTCCAAGGCGCGCTGCAAGGCGCGCTGATGGGCTTGGCTTAGGTGAAAAGCCGCTTGGGCTTCCAGGCCCGAGCCAGCCGGCGCTATGGGTTGGCTCGCGGGCGCCACGCTCAGTGCCGCTCGTACCGCGGCTCGCAATGCATCCAGGCCCGCGCCGGTGTAGGCCGAGACCGCGCAGGCAGTCACGTGCGGCAACGCCAGGCGCACGCTTTCAGCCAGTGCCAGGCCGACTTCGGGGTTCATGTCCAGCTTGTTGCAAGCGACCAGCGTGGGCGCCTCGCTCGCCGGCAAATCGCGCGCGATTTCACCGGCCGTCGATCGGGAGCTGTCCACAACCCACAGCAGCACGTCCGCGCTGCGCCGGTGGTCCGCCGCCAGAACGCGCGCCTGCTGTGTGATGGACGAATGCCCGGCGCCTTGCACCTCCAGATCCATCCTTTCCGGTTCGTCGCCGGCCGTGTCGATCAGCTCGCATTCCAGCCCTTCGAGGTTCCAGGCCGCCGACAATGGATCGCGGGTCGTGCCCGGAGCGGGATCGACCAGCGCGCGCGGCACTGGGCGAGTTCCCGCCGCGGCGCCAGCTACGAGCGCGTTGAACAGGGAACTCTTCCCGGCACTGGGGCGCCCCGCCAGCACGAGCTTGGGCGCGTGGGCCCGGGCACTGGAGCGCTCCGTGCCCGACAACGTCTCCTCGAGCGCCAAGCAAGCGCCTCGAATCCCTGACACAAGCGCTGCTTGGTCAACGGCTCCGGTGTCCAGCGGGTCGAAATCCAGGCTGGCGGCGCAGGTCGCGCACAAGTCTTCGAGCAAGTCGCGGCAGGCTCGCACACGCTCCGAAACGCCCGCGAACAAGAGCGCGCTCGCCTGGCGCCGCTCGGCCTTGGTCGAAGCCAAGACCAACGCCAGCACCGCTTCGGCGCGAGCCAAGTCGATGCGCCCGGAAGCAAACGCGCGGCGCGTGAATTCCCCGGGCTGCGCCAGGCGCGCTCCGCGGGCCAGCAATGCGTCCAGCGCCGCCTCGACCAGAGGCACACTGCCCGGCAGGTGGAATTCGACCACATCTTCGCGCGTGAACGACCTGGGGCCCGGCATCCACAGCAAGAGCAGCGGAATCGTCCCGCGGCCATCGTGGAACTGCCCCTCCAGGACGGCGCGATCATTCCCCAGCCGCGGCCCCAAATCCGTCACGGCAGCAACGAGCGAACGTGCGTCCGGTCCCGACGCGCGCAGGATCGCACGCAGCCCGCCGCCCGCCGGCGAAGCCAGAGCGAGGATCGTGTCGCCGGTCCCGGCAGAGCTAGCAGCAGGCTTGGTGCTCACGGGCCCTCTCGCCACGCGTCGTGTCCGGAAGGAAAAGCCTCTAGCGCTTCTTGCGCGAGGAAGCGGCAGCCTTCTGCATGCGTTGCGCCTGCTCGGCGCGTTCCATGAGTTTGGCCATGAAGCCCTTCTTGGGGGGCGCTTCTCGCTCATCGACCGGATAGTACTTCTTGATCACCTTCATTTCGATGATTCCAAGAACCGACTGCGTGATCATGTAGACAGACAGACCGGCAGCGTAGTTGTACAGGAACAGGCCCATGACCGCGGGCATGAACATCATC
>JAKFYL010000261.1 GCA_021730845.1 Planctomycetota bacterium
TCCCTCCTCCCTCCCTATGGTGACCCTCCATGATCAACGGTGTGCACGGCGGCGCAAGCCTCGCCCGCGAGGCCATTGAAGCTGCACTGAAGAGTCAGGCTGCCGCCGCCAGCAAAGTCTCGGACGCGGCCAATGCGCTGACACCCGGTGTAACGGGTGCGGCAGGACCCGCGGACGTCGTTCGCGGGATTCCGGATTTCAGCTCGCAGCTCACGCAGCGTCTAGCGGACGTCAATCGTGCGGTCCAAGGATCTTTGGATCTGCCGAGCGAACTGGCCGCCGGAAAAGTGGCCGATCTGCATGAAGTGTGACCACGCAGCTCAAGCAGGCCGAGCTGACGTTCAAGTTCGCCTTGGAAGTGCGCAACAAGCTCATCGACGCCTATCGAGAGACGATGAGGATGACCCTGTAACTCGGGGCTAGACTGACATGACCCTCGACCTGCAAGCCTTGCTAGCCGATCTAGGCAAGGCCTCGCCTCGCGCCAAGTTCGCGGCTTTCCTAGGACTCGTGATCCTGGTGGCTGGAATCACGCTAGCCAGCGTGTATTCGGCCAAGCCGCACTTCGTCCTGTTGTATTCGGCGCTCGATGATTCCGAGCGCGTCGCGGTCGAAAAGGCGCTGGCTTCGGGCCGCGTTTCCTATCGGGTCAGTTCACCCCCAGCTCCGTTCTCCGTTTACGTAAACGACGATCAGTTCGACGACGCGCAAATTCAAGTCGCGTTGGCGGAGGCGCTCAAGCGCTCACCCCTGGGCATCAATTCGGGCACCGAGGGATCAGCGTCGATCTTCATGAGCTCGGGCGAGCGCGCCCAGGCCATGCTCAAACGGGAATGGCAGGAAACGGAGCGTTTGCTGGAGCAGCTCGAGTTCGTGTCGCGCGCGACCGTCACGAGCTCGCTCGTGGAGGGCTCGGCACTGCGTCCACGCCCGCCGCCTACGGTTTCCGTTGCGCTCCTGCTCAAGGGCGGCAACCAACTCGCCGCCGCGCAAGCGCAAACGGTCGGCAAGCTGGTGCGTTTCCGTTTCGGCGTGCCGCGCGAAAACGTGATCATCACGGACCAAAGCGGGCGTGTACTGTACGACGAATCCGAGCAGTCGCAAACTGGCTTGGCAGGGCTTGAACCGCTGGAACACGCGGCCCACTTCGACAGCACTACTGCCGAGCGGGTGAACGCCTACTTGGCCAGCGCCTACGGTGAAGACAAAGTACGGGTGTCGGTGACTTCGGAGTGGGATTTCGATCACCAAACGACCGTCAGCGAGACTTTGGATGGCGAGTCCAAGGAAGCCTCCATCTTCAAGACCGAGACTCGCACGCCGCAAGGTGAAGGCACTTCGCAGACTGCGCAGCCCGCTGCCTCCGGCGCAGCCCTGGCAACGAGCAAAGAAGAAACCACCCAGTTCGAAGTCCCGCGCCAGCGTCTGCAGACCGTGCGCGTGTCCCCCGTGCTCAAGCGGCTGTATGTGTCTTTGGCTTTGGATCAGAGCCTGGCCGTGCGCAAGGCCGAAGTGCAAACGTTCGTCGAGGCTGCCGTAGGATTCGACAGCGGTCGTCAGGACGTGATCGGCGTCACGACGACTGACTTCGCAGCCATCACCACCAAGGCCGACGCCGCGTCGGGCGCGGGTGAAGGCACGGAAGCCGCGGACGCTGCTGCGGCAGACGACTCCGGTCAGGGCATGGGCGAACTGATGAAGCGCGGAGTCGAAATCGTCTCCGCCTTGGCATTCGCCGCTGTGCTGCTGATGAGCTTGAAGAAGGGCAGCGCAGCCAAAGCGGAAGGCGGCGCCGCAACCGGCGAAGCGGGAGCTGCTGGCAACTTAGATGTTGACGCCGCGGCTCTGGCGCGCGCACGGATCGATGAACTCGTGCGCTCCGACCCGCGCCGCGTCGGCGAAATCCTTACGCGTTGGGCTGCGGACGAAACCGTTGCGGGCAAGCCCTAATGGGATCCAAGAAGCGCGAACTGACCGGCGCTGAGCGGGCGGCGGCCTTCTTGTTGAGCATGGACAAGGAGGCTGCGGCCAATGTGCTCAAGCACATCGACGAATCCGTGATCGTGGAAGTGGTAGAGGCCATGGGACACCTGAACCCTGCGCTAGCCAATACCGAGGGCCAACGCGGACTGGAACGTGAATTCGTGCGCGCGATCACCAGGCCGCAGTCCTCACGGGTGCGCAGCGAGGCGGAACTCAAGCGCATGCTCGAACAGACTCTAGGGAGTGCGCAGGCGGCGGCCTTGCACGACAAAATCAACCAGCGCCTGCTTCACCAGCGCCCCTTCCTGCCCTTGGAGAAGCGCTCTGCACAAGATCTGGCCAAGGTCTTGGGAGAGGAGTCTCCCGGCGTCATCGCCCTGACGCTGGCACACTTGGACCCGGCGCAAGCCGCAGAGGTGATGGCCCAACTGCCGGCCGAACAATCCCTGGGAGTTGTGCAACGCATGGCGGGGCTGGTTCCGCCACCTTTCGAGACGTTGAGTGCGATCTCCAAGGAACTCACTCGGCGTCTGGATGCCTTGGCGGCCTTGCCAGCGCCTCCCGATCCGGCGCGACGCCTCAAGACCGTGGCCGAGATCCTGACTCACTCCAATCCGACCGTGGAAAAATCGGTGCTCGATGGGCTCACCGCCGCGGATTCCGCGGTGGCCGACTCCATTCGCAACTTGATGTTCACCTGGGACGACTTGGCCGATGTCGACAAGCGCAACATGCAGAAGATCTTGGCGGCCGTGGACACCAAGACTCTCGCGATCGCAATGAAAGCGTCGCCCCCACCGGTGGAAGCGAACATCATGGGCAACCTCAGCCAACGCGTACGCGAAATGGTCAAGGACGAGCGCGAACTCGCCGGTCCCATGCCCATGGCGGAAGTGCTCAAGGTGCGCGAAGAGGTCATGAAAGCCGTACGCACGTTGATGGAATCGGGTGACTTCAAACCGGCCAAGGCCGGCGAGGCGCTGGTGACATGATCCTCAAACGCGATGGCATGACCCTTACGGCAAGCACGCGGCTGCGCCTGACTGCCGAGCCCATGCAAGTGCGCGTGTTCGAGGGCAATTTGGACCTTGCCACGGAACGCTGGCTTTCCGCCGTCGAAGCACAGGCCTTCGAACGCGGTGAGCGCCAGGGGCGCGAACAGGCCCTAGCCCAAGCGGCTGGCGCGCTGGAGCAGGCGGCCGTCCAGCTCGGCGCTGCCCAGGAGCTCGCGTGTGCCTCTTTGGCCAAGACGGCCGTGGAGTTGGCTGTCGGTGTAACGCGCATTCTCTTGCGCCGCGAAGTCTCCAGCGGCGCATATGAAATGGAACGCATCGTTCGTGAAAGCCTGGCTCTGTCGGGCGTGGGACGGGGTGCCTGCGTCGTGCACGTGCATCCTGACGACGCGCGGACCTTGTCCAGCGTGCCTCTCCGGGCAGGAACAGCCATCGAGGCCGACCCCCATGTGTCGCGCGGTTGTGTTCAGGTCAGTACTCCGCATGGCTTGCTTGTGCGCGACCACGACGCTGCGCTCAGTTCGATCGCTCGCGCATGGCAGGAGGTCGGCACATGACCGATTTGCCCGCTGGCGTGCCTGGGGTCGACGTCGAAGCCTGCTTGGCCATGGCCAAGTCGGCGGCCCAGCCCTTCTTTCAGGGGCGCATCGACCGCGTCAGCGGATTGCTGGTTGAGGCCGTCGGAATCCCCGCTGCGGTTGGCGAAATGGTGCGAATCAGTGGTCGCGACGCGCGACATGGTCCTACCATCCAAGCCGAGGTGATCGGCTTTCGAGGCTCGACCACGCTGCTCATGCCGCATGGCGACGTGCAAGGTATCGCGCCGAGCATGCGCGTGACTTCGCTTCGGACCCCGTTCGAAGTCAACGTCGGGACACAACTCTTGGGCCGCACGCTGGACGGATTCGGCCAGCCCATCGACGGACTCGCCGCGTCGATTCGAGCCAAGCTGCGTCCCGTCCGACGCTCCGCTCCCGGGCCTTCCGAACGCGCCCCCATCGTTCGCCCCTTGCAAACGGGTGTGCGCGTCATTGACGGACTCAACACCCTCGGCTGCGGGCAACGACTGGGCATCTTCGCCGGCTCAGGCGTGGGCAAGTCCACCCTGCTGGGTCAAATCGCGCGCGGCACGAGCGCCGACGCAATCGTCGTCGCGTTGGTGGGTGAACGGGGCCGTGAAGTGCAATTCTTCGCCGACGAAGTGCTGGGAGCCGCAGGTCGGTCCAAGTCGG
>JAKFYL010000124.1 GCA_021730845.1 Planctomycetota bacterium
GCGGAATGGTCAGGCTGCTCACTTCATGCTCGAATTGCGCCTGACCATTCCGCAGGGCAGCGGCCAGAGACGGCCACGTTTCCGAGGCATACCCCGTTTCCAGGCCCGGCGCCCACAGTCGATTCGTGAACCACTCGCGCCCGGCCAGGCCGCCGGGTGCGGAAAGGACAGCGAAGAATTCCGGCCCGGACATGGCGGGGGCCGCGCGTTCCAAGGCCGAGGCGAGTTCGGTCGCAGCTTTGACGAGCCGCTCCAGTACCGTCGCCTGGGCCTGAAAGCGAGCGTCCTTTTCGGCTTCACGCGCCAGTTCGGCGCAGGTCGCACTCGCCTCGCGCGCGTCGAAACCAGCCACGGGATCGTCCGCCAAGTCTCCCAGCAATTGCGTGAGCATGCGTCCGGCGAGCTCATGCCCGTGCCAGCCTGGGTCCAGGAAGCGATCCACCATGCCGAAGTCGTCGAAACTCGTGTGGTATTGCCCGCCTCCGTTGCCGTGGAAGGACAAGTCGATGACTGGAATTCCCAAGTGATGCAAGAACACGGCGAAGTCGGAACCGGATCCCGGCAAATCCCCCGCGAATCCGCTGCGGTCGCGGCGCGCGCGCCATTCGTCCGCGATGCTGCCGGACGGCATGCCGGCGGCGGCTTCGTCGCCGGAGGGTGGCTCGAACATCACCCGCTCCAAGGAGCGCTCGAGCGCACCGAACATGCCGGGCGTGCCGGAGGCACCGAATTTCAGACCGGAGACCAGGGCATCTGCATTGATGTAGACCAGTGCCTGTTGGCGCAAAGTCTGTGCGTGGGCTTCGGCCCACTCGGTGCTGCCGATCAGGCCGAATTCCTCCGCATCCCAAAAGCCGAGCACCAACGTGTGGCGCGGCTTCCAGCCCGTGCGTGCGCGCGCTCCGAGTTGTTGCGCGGCGCGCACCAGGCTCACGGTGCCTGAACCAGCGTCGTGCATGCCGCGTACCCAAGCATCGCGGTGATTGCCAGCCAAGACCAGCGTGTCCGCCGTCCCCGGTAAGCGCGCGATCACGTTGACGATGGGGCGCAGAGTGCGCGGCACGTCCAATTCCAGCCGCACTTCGACCGGGCCGGGTCCTATCGCTTGCTGCTGGCTCGTCAGGCCGTCGCTAGAAGTCACGCGGGCCAGCGCCAGGTGCGTTTGGATCTGGGCCGCGGCGCGGGCTCCGATCGGCGTGCACGGAAGACGCGGCAGGGCGCGCGCGAGTGCCTCACCCTCCAGGCGCTTGGCGGTCTTTCCAGGAGCCTGCGAGGGCCAACCAGGCGTCGACGGATCGCCTGGCGCGCGCGACACCGAGTAGATCGAACCGCGCTGAGCTTCGTGGTCCGGTTTCCACGGGCCGCTCGGCCAGGTGGGGCCTTTCGCCGCGCCATCCGAAGCCGGATCGCTGTATAGCAGCACACCCACGCAACCGAACTCGTCGGCCAGTTCCACCTTGCAGCCGCGGTAGGAGCCGCCGTAGCGCACCAAGGCGATGCAGCCGCGCGGCGAAATTCCGCTCCGCACCAAGGTCTCGTAGTCGGGCCGAAGACCTTGGCCCACGTCGATCACGGGTGCGCGCACCAAGCCGCTCGCCGACCAGGCCGAATACAGCGGCACGTCCCCGGGCGGGATTGCGTCGGGGTCAAAGCGCGTTTCCGTGTCGAAAATCGGAGTTTGGCTGCCGGCATCGACGAAGACAGCCAAGCTTGATCGACGCGGATAGCACAGCAGCACCTCGCGCTCGTCCAATTCGATCAACCAGCCGGCTTCCTCGAGCCAGCGCGCGACCAGGGATGCACCCGTGCGCGATCCGATCGTGCCAGCCAGGCGCGGGCTTTGGGACAGCTCCAAGGCTAGCGCCCGGGAGGGATGCTGCGTTTGCGGCGTCGCCGCCAGAGCGGCCAAGAGCGAGACAAAGAACATAGGGATCAAGCGCGAATGCCGAGGATGTGTTTGGACCCCAGGATACGACACGGATGGTGCGCAGCCCCAGTCTGAGACCGTATCCTTGGCGGAATGGGGGCCAAGCGAGGTCGAAAGCAAGCTAGCGCGCGGGCTGGTTCAGCGGGCGGCGCGGATTTGCTCGTGCACGGCGGCACGCTGGTTCAGACGGGCAAACAGGAAAAGGCCGATGTGCTGATCCGCGCCGGGCGCATCGCCCAGGTGGGAGTCGATCTGACGGTGCCCCGGTCCTTACCGCGCCTCGATGCCCGCGGCCTGCTGGTCTTGCCGGGCCTGATCGATCCACAGGTGCATTTCCGCGAGCCCGGGCTCGAACACAAAGAGGATCTGCGCACAGGTTCGCTCGCCGCAATCGCCGGCGGCGTGACGGGCTTTTGCGAAATGCCCAACACTTCGCCGCCGACTACTGGCCCCGCGGAGCTAGCCGACAAGGTGCGTCGAGCAAGCGGGCGCTGCCACGCGGACTTCGCGTTCTTCCTGGGAGCAACGGCTGAGAACGCCGATCGCTTGGGCGAGTGGGAGAACGACCCGGGGTGCGTGGGGATCAAGGTCTTCATGGGCTCGTCGACCGGTACGCTGCTCGTGCCCGACGACCGCACCTTGGAGCGTGTGTTGCGCTCGGGAAAACGCCGCGTGGCGGTGCATTCTGAGCACGAACCGCGATTGAAGGAGCGCTACGCGGCCATCCAGCCCGGAACGCACGTGCGCGAGCATCCCAATGTGCGCGATGTGGAGTGCGCGTTACGCTCGACCCAGCGCTTGCTCGACTTGGTCGAGAAGACTGGCCGGCGCGTGCACCTATTGCACGTTAGCACCGCAGAAGAGATCGAACTCTTGCGCCAGCGCCAGCTCGGGGACCTGGTCACGTGCGAAGTGACGCCCAACCACTTGTTCCTGGACGCTCCAGCGTGCTACGAGCGCTGGGGAACCTGGGCCCAGATGAACCCGCCCGTGCGCGAGCGACGCCACCAAGAGGCTCTGCGGCAAGCGCTGGCCGATGGCACGATCACGTGCATCGGATCCGACCACGCACCCCACTCCGCCGAGGAAAAAGCAAAGGATTATCCGAACTCACCCTCGGGCATCCC
This sequence comes from Planctomycetota bacterium, assembly GCA_021730845.1. GTDB lineage: Bacteria > Planctomycetota > UBA1135 > UBA1135 > JAKFYL01. The sequence continues at coordinate 3,055 of JAKFYL010000124.1, forward strand.
TGGCGTGCAGACCATTCTGCCGCTGTTGCTCCTAGGCGTGCAGCAGGGCTGGTTGCGGCTGCAGGACTTGGTGCGCGTCACGTCCAAGGCGCCGGCATCGGTCTGGTCGCTGGAGGGCAAAGGAGCGCTCGAAGCAGGTTTCGACGGGGACCTGGTGCTGGTCGATCCAAGCGAACACGGACCGCTGCAAGCCAAGTGGCTTCAAAGTCGCTCACCTTGTAGCCCGTACATCGATTGGTCCCTGGCTGGGTGGCCGCTGGCCACCGTCTTGCGCGGCAAGCTCGCCTACTCGCTTGCCAGCGGCGCGGCCGAGCCCGCTGGGCAAGTGCTGCGCCTTGGCGCCTGACCCGCGCCTGGGCGCATAGCCATTCGAAAGCTAGTTGGGGTCGGCCGCTCGTGGCAGCAGGATTCAGCGCCGTGCGCAATCATGGGCTTTCGCTGCCGCGGGGCTTCCCGGCTGGCGCTCGTTTGAGGCGTCGACAATGGAATTGGACTGCGCTTGGCTGCCATGCCCTTGGAACCCCACCGATTGCGACACATTTCCATCCCGCTACTGACCCCGTTTGCGCTCCTGTTGTGGAGCGTGCCCGCTTCCGCGCAGAGTCAACTGTGGAAGAATCAAATTGGCACACCCGCCGGTGAGATTGCCTAAGCGGCAGCCACTGATGGAGCATCCGGGATGTTCTTGTGTGGCTCCGCGGGCGGAAGCCTTGGCGCGCCAAACGCGGGCGGCACGGATTTCTGCGTCTCGCGCTTCGACGCCACAGGAGTCCATTTGTGGAGCCGGCAAATCGGCACCACCTCGGACGAACGTGCACAAGTTGCCGCGCGGGATGGTTCGGGAGGCGTGTACGCGTGCTGGGACACTTCCGGTTCGCTAGGAGGCGCGTCGAACGGCGTGCTCGACGCGGTCATTGCGCGCCACGACGGATCCTGCGTTCCGGGGAGCTCCTATTGCACTGCACTCGTATCTTCGAGTGGTTGCTCACCTTCGATCACGGCGCTCGGCTTGCCTCAATTGTCCAGCCCAAGCGCCCTGACGATCATCGGCAATTCCCTCGAGCCCAACAAGAATGGCCTGGTGTTCTTCGGCACCACGGGTCCGGCCAGTTCTCCCTTCTTTGGGTGCACCCTGTGCGTGAATCCGGCGCTTTATCGCCTGGCT
>JAKFYL010000347.1 GCA_021730845.1 Planctomycetota bacterium
CCTGGTCGCCATGGAGCCGCCCATTTCCTTCCAAGCCGACGCAGTGCGCGACGAACAGGCCAAAGTCTTGCGCGCCATCCAGCCCATTGCGCCGGAGGAAGTGCTGACGCGCAGATAGAAAGGGACTCCGTTCCAGCGCCAGTTCTCTACGTCGAGCTTCATGGCCACGAAGGTCTCCGTGCTAGACGTTGGTTGGACGTTGGGCTCGCTGCGGTAGGCAGCCAAATCGCGTCCGCCGGCCGTGCCCGCACCGTACTGGCCGCGAACGCTGCGCGTCAGCACTTCCTCCGGCGCAATGGGCTGGATGGCGCGCAAGACTTTGGCCTGTTCGTCGCGCACTGCGTCGGCTTGGAAGGAAATGGGCGGCTCCATGGCGACCAGGGAGACCAACTGAAAGATGTGATTGGGCACCATGTCGCGCAGGCAGCCCGAGTGTTCGTAATACCCTCCGCGGCTTTCCACGCCCAGCGTTTCGGCGACCGTGATTTGCACGTGGTCGATGTAGCGCCGGTTCCAAATCGGCTCGAAGATGCCGTTGGCGAAGCGGAAGACCATCAGGTTCTGGACGGTCTCTTTGCCCAAGTAGTGATCGATGCGGTAGATCTGCTTTTCCGCCAAAGTGGCGCGCAGGCTGGCGTTCAATTCGCGCGCCGAACCCAAGTCGCGCCCGAACGGCTTCTCGACGATGACCCGGCGCCAGGTGGTCGCCGTTTCCTGAGCCAGTCCGGTTTCGTGGAGGTGCTCGACGATCGGACCGAAAAAATCGGGTCCGGTCGCCAAGTAGAACAAGTAGTTGCCGCCGACTTTGTGGTCGCGTTCGCATTCGGCCAGGCGCGCGCGCAGCTTGGCGTAGGTGGCTTTGTCCGAGAACTCGCCGGACACGTAGTACAGGCGGCTTTCGAGGAAATCCCACAGACCGGCGTCGAAACCGCCGACGGCGTACTGGCGGATGTCCGCGCGCAATTGCGCGCGAAACGCTTCGCTGTCCATTTCCTTGCGCGCCACGCCGACGATTGCGAAGTCGTGCGGCAGTAGCTTTTGGCGATGCAAGTTGAACAGCGCAGGCACGAGCTTGCGCTTGGTCAAGTCGCCGGCGGCACCGAAGATCACGACGCAGGCCGCCTCCTTGGGGAGGCTGGGAAGTTTGAGGTCCATGACGCTTGCTTTCGAAGCCTAGGAGATCAGGCGCAGGCCTGTTGGATCGCGTCGCGCAGTACGCCAAGTCCCCCGGCTACGTCGGCGCCCAGGTGCACGCGCAAGGCTCTGCGGCCCCGTTCCGCGAGCACGGCCAGGTCGCCGCGCGCTTGGGCAGCTTTCACGATTCCAAAGGAGTACTTGGCTCCCGGAACGGCTGCGTCGCGCGCGTCATCGCAGGTCACCTGCAAGAACACACCGGTGTTCGGTCCGCCTTTGTAGGCCTGACCGGTGGAGTGCAGGAAGCGCGGGCCGAAGCCCAGGCAAGTGGCCACGCTCTTGGTGTCGCGAATGCGATGCCGGGCGGATTGCAGCAGGGCCTCGTTTTCGGCGTTCATGTCGACATAGGCCAGCAGAGCCACATAGTCACCGGCCGTGACGCGCGACAAGTGGGCACGCAGCCACTCCGTGAGCGAGCTCTTGGGTTTGACCCGGCCGGCCAGATCGGACGCGTTGCGTGCGTCGGCAAACAGTTTGATGCCGGATCCCGTCCAAATCGGGGTCTCCGCCGGCAAGGAGCCGGCTTGTTCGAAAGCCAAGGTCAACTTGCGCGTTTCGATCTTGCTGGCTTCGACGTCGGGTTGGTCGAAGGGATGGATGCCCAGTTGCTCGCCCATGACGGCGGTGGCAATTTCCCAACGGAAGAACTCGCCCGCCATGTCGAACAGATCCTTGAGCTCGATCTGGATCACGATGTGACCGGCGCGGCGCAGCGCAGTCAGCTTGGATTCGAGTCCGGCATCGCGCTCACCGGCCAGGCGCAAGTAGGCGAACACGCGGTCGGATCCGTACACAGCGCTCTCACCTAGGGGCTCGCCGTCGACGGGAATGATGGCCTTACCGTTCTTGCCGGTGGATTCGGCAACGAGCTGCTCGAGCCACGCGCCCAGTCGCGTCAGCGACTTGGAGGCGACCAGCGTCAATTTGTCGGCGCCGGCCCGGGCGGCTTGGCCCAAGATCAATCCCAGGGCCACACCGGGGTTCTTTTGGGGCGTGGTGGCGGGGCCGCACAAACGCACCATCTGTTGGGCGCGATCAAGCAGCAGGCCAACGTCCAGTCCCATGGCCGCGGCCGGAACCAGACCGAAAGCGGAAAGGGCGCTGTAACGTCCGCCGATGGAGGCTAGGCCGTGGAACACGCGCCAGAAGCCATCTTCCGTGGCCACGCGCTCGAGCTGCGAGCCCGGATCCGTCACGGCCACGAAGTGCGCGCCCGCCTTGCCCTTGCCCAGGGCGCTCTCGACACGCGCGAACACGTAGCGATGCAGGATGTTCGGCTCGAGCGTCGATCCAGACTTGCTGGAGACGATCACTAGGGTGTGCGCCAAGTCGCAGGCATCGACGGCGGCGGCAACTTGCTGCGGATCCGTGGAGTCGATCACGGACAGCCGCGGAAATCCGGCCTGCTTGCCGAAGGTCGTCGCCAGCACGTCCGGGCACAGCGAAGAGCCGCCCATGCCGCACAAGAGCACGTGCGTGAAACCGCGCGCGCTCACGTCCTTGGCGAAGGTCTGATACGTGGACAAGCGCTCTTGCTCGCGACCGACGTTGTCGAGCCATCCGAGCCACTTGGATTCGTCTCCTCCCGTCCAAACCGCGGAATCCTTCTCCCACAGTCGACGCACCTTGTTTTCGGCCGTCCAGGCTTGCTGAGCGGACTCTACGGAGCTGGCCAGAGTGCCAGGCCACGAAACTCGAAAGGCTTTGGCTCCAACCAGAGTTTCCAAACGCTCGCTCACGGTTGCCAGCAGCTTGTCGAACGCCTCGGCGAACAGTTCCAGACCTTGGGTCAACAGCTCGCCCGTCGCATCTTGCAGCGAAATTCCCGTGCGCGCCAGAAGCTTGAGTGTTTCCTCGGCGTCCTCGACCTTTTCGGTCAAGCTTGCCCGCGCCGTGCCGTGGTCCCTGAAGGCGGCATACGTGGCCGGCGGAATGGTGTTGACCGTGTCGGGACCGATCAGCTCTTCGACATACAGCACGTCGGAAAAGGCGGGGTTTTTCGTGCCGGTCGAGGCCCACAACAAGCGCTGGGTCATTGCGCCGGCGCGAGCCAATGCTTCCCAGCGCGGGCTGGCCAGCATCTTCTCGTACGCCTTGTAGGCCACCTTTGCGTTCGCAATGGCCGTGCGGCCGACGAGGCTGCCTGCTAGCGCTCCCGACGCTCCCGAGCCGGCGCTTTTCGCCATGGCTTCCAGCTTGGGATCGAGCAGGGAATCCACCCGGCTCACGAAGAAGCTCGCCACGCTGGCCACGCGCGCAACCGAGCCTCCCTTGGCTTGGAATTCCTCCAACCCGGTCAGGTAGGCCTCCGCCACGCGCAAGTACGGTTCGAGGGCGAATAGCAGCGTCACGTTGACGTTGATGCCCTCGGAAATCAGAGTTCTGATCGCTGGAATTCCAGCTGCTGTCGCCGGAACCTTGATCATCAGGTTTTCGCGGTCCACGGCCTGCCACAAGCGTCGTGCTTCGACCAACGTGCCTTGCGTGTCGTGGGCCAAGTACGGCGAGACTTCCAGGCTCACGTATCCGTCGCGCCGCAATGTGCGCTCGTACACGGTTCGCAGCACGTCGCAGGCGCTGCGCACATCGGAGACAGCGATCGCTTCGTACACGGCTTTCGCGTCGACCGCGGCGGCGTGCGCCGCGCGGCTCAACTCACCGTCATAGTCGCGCGAGCCCGCAATGGCCTTCTCGAAGATGGCCGGATTGGAGGTGACGCCGGCCAAGCCGTCCTCCTGAACCATGCGCGCCAATTCGCCGCCATCGATCAGGCTGCGCTGGATGTAGTCGAACCAAACCGATTGACCGAAGTCGGCCAGGCGCGAGAGGGAGGAAACGGTGGCGCTGGTAGCCGAAGTGCCGGAGGCAGGTTGCATGCTCGAGTCCCCGATGGATCGGGAGGGATGAGGGAAGGGCAAAAAAGCCCGGGGGCGGACGTCGCGAGGGAGCGACTTACCTAGGGTATCGACCTATCCGCTCTTCTACTGCAGGGG
>JAKFYL010000120.1 GCA_021730845.1 Planctomycetota bacterium
AGCGGCGCAAGGTGGCCGAACAGGAGCTGGCCGGCCTGGCTGGGCAGAACCAAGTCCTGCGTCAGGAGAAGGAACAACTCGTGCAGCGCGCTCGCAAGGAGATCAACGTCGCCCGCACCAAGCTGCAGAGCCAGTTGGCAAGTCAGCGACGCGCGGCCGAGCGCGAGGCCGAGAAGCTCACGGCGGAAGCGGACCTGTTCTTCCGCCAGCGCACGGAGGAGGCCAAACTGCGGCGCCAGAAAGCCGAAATCGAGGCCGCGGCGGCGCTAGAAAAGATAGAAAGCGAAGCGCGCGGCTTTGAGGCACGACTGGCAGCGTTGGCGAGCCAAGGGGACCTGGCCGTGCGCGCGGCCTTGGTGGAGCGCCTGGGGTCGATCCGCTTCACGCTCGAGCCGGTAGCAACCGTGATTCCGCTCGCGATGCCATCGCTCCAAGCTAGTTCGGCCAAGGCAGGGTCTCCGTGAACCAAGACCAAGGGCAAGAGCCAGACCTGGGCCAGAAACGCGGACGGGAACGGGCCGCATCACGCGCGCAGGGCGTGCGCGCGTCCCTCGCGCGTCTCGTCGGCGCGGTGTGGGCTACTAGGGCGCGTGTTTGGGCGGCGCTGCATAGAGCGATCGCGCGCTGAGGCGCGCTCCTATACTCAGCCGCGGCCGCAGTGGCTCCGTTGGCGCTTGGTTTGTTGCGCGTGGCATTTCTGAGTGGCGCAGTCTCCCTGCTGACCTTGGGGAGCTTGTGGATGTTTTGGAGGCGCGTGCCTGCACCATGGGTTGGCGTACGTCACGCGCTGTGGACCGGCGGAGTAGTCGAGCGCGACTTCGGTCCGGGAGTGTATTTCAGCCCTCGATTCTTGGAGTCTTGGACGCGCGTGGATGGGGCCATGCAACTGATGCGCTTTGGTGGCGCGCTTGACGAACACAGCGGCGCGCCGAGCCAGCCCGGGTCCCTGGAACTTCGTACGCGCGACGGCAACTCGGTCTGGGTGGCGCTGGCGATTCCCTACCGTGTCGTGCCCGGGCGCGCCCACGCACTGGTGCGCGCCGGGCTCAAACACACCTGGACGGGCTTGGCGCGCGAAACCGCGCGCGGCGTGCTCGTGCGTCAGTTCTCCGAGTTGAGTCTGACGCAGTGGAACGACGGAGAACAACGCCAGGCGCAAGTGGCGCGCACGCTGGTCGAGCTGAACGCCGCCTTGGTGCGCTACGACTTGGCTGCGAAGTCGATCCTCATCGAACAGGTCGTATTCGGCGAAGAAGTCGAAAAGGCGCTCCAGAAACGCCAGTTGGACGCGCAGAAAACCTTGCTTTCGCAAGTGGCGGCCGAATTGGAGCGCGCCCAAGGCAACGATTTGGTGGCCGAGGAAACCCAAACCGAGCTGGCGCGCCTGGAAGCGGAACGCGTCGCCCAGTTCGCCAAGCTGGAATTCGAAGCCAGCGTGGAGCGCGACGAGATCCTGCGCCCGGCATGGGGCTACCACACCTTGCGGCGCGCCGAAGCCGATCGCCAGTACGAATCCGAACTCGCGCAGGGCGCGCTCGCCCTGGCTTTGACCGAGGCGCGCCGCGAAGAGTTGTTGCAAGCGGCGCTAGCTTCCAAGGGTGGTGAGATCTACCTAGGGCGCGCGGCCGCACGCTCGCTCCAAATCGAAAGTGTGAAGCTGGACACGCGCGACCCGCGCGTGCCCAGCATGCTCGACCTGGATCAATTGGCTGCACTGCTGCTCGGCAGAGAGCGGAAGCCGCGCCAGTAGCGAACCAGGTGATCGGTCAGGCCGCCGCGTCACGGCCTTGGGCGCCTCCAGGAAGGGTGTCGCGACTGCGCTGCTCACTGAGAGATCACAAGCTCCTGACAAATGAAACCGCCATCGTAATCCGTATCGTGTGAGCAGTTTCTGGCCATCATTCGGTCGCCGTTCTCAGGTTCATTGATAGGAAATTCCTCGATTCTCATTTTCACGGGCCACTTGCCGATCCAGAAGTAGCCCAGTCACCGATTCCGCTAGCTGTTCGGAACTAGCCCTGGCACCGGCCAAGCTACCGCCTACGCTGCCTGGCGAAGGCCCCTTCCATAATGGTGCCGGGCGTCCCACAATGCAGGCATGACACCCAAGGCGAAATCGGGCCCGAGCGGCTCCTCCATGAACATTGGCATCAACATCGGCATCAGCGAAAAGGACCGCGCCGCGATCGCGGGTGGCTTGGCGAATTTGCTGGCCGACACGTACACGCTGTACCTGACCACGCACAACTTCCACTGGAACGTCACGGGACCGATGTTCAACACGCTGCACCAGATGTTCATGGTGCAATACACGGAGCTATGGAACGCGGTCGACCCGATTGCCGAGCGCATACGCAGCTTGGGTCATTCGGCGCCCGGATCGTACGCGGCCTTCGGCTCGTTGGCTTCGGTGCCGGACGCGCCGGTCATGCCGCCCAAGGCCATGGAGATGGTCAAGATCTTGGTCGAAGGTCACGAAGCCGTCGCGCGCACCGCTCGCAACGTGTTCCCGCTGGCCGAGAAAGGCGCAGACCAGCCGACTGCCGACCTTTTGACGCAGCGGCTGACCGTTCACGAACAGATGGCCTGGATGCTGCGCAGCTTGCTCGAAGAGTAGCGGGGGCTAGGGCCCCGGCAGCGGGCTTACGTGCCGGGAAAAATGCCCGCGTAGGAAGTCTACTCAGCCAGCAGAGCCTCGATGCGGCGTTCGAACTCGAGACGTAATTTCTCGTGTTCGCTGCCCGTAGCCGGACCCGCGTAGCCTTGGTGCACGGCGCGCACGCGGCCATCCTTTCCGATGAAAAGCGTGGTGGGATAGGCGCGCACTTTGTCGAGCAGCGGAAAGGTCTTGGAAGCCTCATCTTTGTCGGAGAGGCCGGCTACGAGCAGCGGGTATTCGACGGCGTGGCGCTGTTTGTAGAGCGCGACTTGCTTGGCGTCGCGCTCGAAGTCGCCGGTCACCTCGAACGCCAGTCCCACGATGCGCAGGCCGCGGGAGCGATAGCGCCGGTCGAGTTCTCCAAGGAACGGCGCTTCGTCGTTGCAGTTTGGGCACCACGTGCCAAACACTTGGACCAGGCGCGGGTGGCCCGAGAGACCTTCCTCGTCGAGCGAGCGCGGCCTGCCTTCGATGTCGGGGAATTTGCAGTCAGAAAGGCGCACGTTCGGCTGCGCCTTGGTGAGGCCGAACGGATCCGGCAGGGCTGCCTTGGGATCGAGCTTGGCTGTCCAGGTGTCGTGCCAGCGATCACCGGCCCAAAAATGGCCGTGAAGCGTCCCATCTGGTTGCTGCTTCGCTCGCAGCAGGAAGGCGTGCGCTCCATCGAAGCAAGAAAAATAAAGCGGGCCCGCGTCACCCGAGTTGGGCTTGCAATCGACCGACAAGTACCGGTAATCGCCGGTCGTCGTCAGCACGGTGGCCACGCGTCCTGTGGCGCCTTGTTCCAGGACGAGTACGGACGGATCGGCTTCGGAGGCGAATTGCAGGGCATAGCGCGCGGCCGGCAAGAATCCAGACGTTGACGGGGCGCGGTCGCGGTCGCGAGCAGGCCAGCCCGACTCGTCGCGCTCGGCGTGGAACTCGAGCTGGGCGATGCGGTCGGCACTGCTGCGCTTCTTCCAGTGGCCAGACATTGTCCTGCCGTCGGCCGAGACGACGGCATCAATCGTGGCGTCATAGAGCGGAAAGTTCAGCTCCAGCTTGGGCGCACGAAACACGACGCTTGGTACGGCGATGCGCTCGGACGCATTGAGAATCGTGGCCGCGAGCCCGCCCGAAGTGCCGGAGATCTCCAGGCCGAATGCCAGCTCGCCACCGGCGCTCTTCAAACCAGCGATCCAGGTTCCCGTTTCGGGGGACTGCGACAAAGCATTGGCACCCAGGCCAATGGCGACGCACGACAAGACATCGGTCGATTTCATGGCGGCGTTCGTAGTTCGGCTTGTGGGAGACGGTAGCCAGCTCGTGCTTTGGTTCTGGGCACTTGTCCTTGGACCACGCGTTGCCGCAAGCCTACCCAGGCCGGGGAAGTTCCGCGCGCCTTGGCTCTATTACCGCGCAAAAATGCGCTACGGACCGTGCATGGCTTGCGTGCCGGTGCCGCACACAGCCAAATCTATGGGAGCAGCTCCCAGCCATTCCCCCACCGATCCCCCCCC
>JAKFYL010000285.1 GCA_021730845.1 Planctomycetota bacterium
GTAGTGACCACGCCGAAATCCGTGAACACGGCCACCGGCTCCGCGCCGCAGTCCTGCATCTGCAAAATGTCGCGGCGCAGGGAAACGCCCGTGAGCTTGCCAGCGGCGACACGGTAGCCGCGGCGCGAGAGTTCTCCGATCAGCACAGCCGCTGCGGTCGTCTTGCCGGCGTCCATGCAGGTGCCCACGAAGGCCACGATCGGCGGCAATTCCGGACAGCCTTCGCCTACCAGGGGTTCGCGCGGCAAGGCTGCTCGCGCGATGTTGGCCGGAACGCCGACGCGCGTTGCGAAATAAGGGAATTCGAGCACCGAACCGAGCACCTCCAGGCGAAAGGGCTCGCCCTGTGCCGGCGTGGCCTCGGCGCCCGAGCCGATGACTCCGCCCAAGTTGAGCAGTTGCAACTCGTCCCCCACCGACACCGAAGTCGGCACCTTGCCCGAGTAGCCGTACAAGGCGTCGCGGTGCCCCAGTGCGCCGGCGATGATGTCCCCGGGGTGTAAGGTCACCATGCGCCCGTGCACGTCTTCGAGGGTGTTGTACTGAGTCTTGGCGTTCTTGACGCGGCAAGCGACGACGGTTCCCGCAACGGCCGGAATGACTTCACCCAGCACGGCGTTTTGATCGAGCCCAAGCCTCAGCGTTACGGAGGCCACTTTGTCGAGTTTGATGCGCTTCATCGCGTGATCGGAAGGGGTTGGGGTTGTGCCGGTGCTTGGCCGGTGCGCGCGCTGCGCTCGCCCGCGCGTCGATAGAGTTTGGCCGGCTCGGCGAGCATGCGCGCCAGGCCCAACGCAGCCTGGGGACTCGAGCCGCTGGCGGCGCGTTCGCCGTAGCGCGCGTCGCTGGCATCCATCATGCTGAAAGGCGAAGACACGCCTTCGACCAGCACACTTTGGCCCGCGAGCTTCACGCGCGCACGGCCGCTCACGCGCTCTTGGGTCGAGGCGAAAAAGGCCTCGAGATTGCGCTGGAATGGGTCGTGGAACAGCCCCTGGTGCACGCGCCGCCCGTAGACGTCGCCCAGGTGGTCTTTCCAAAACCGTTGCTCTTCGGTGAGCACGAGCTTCTCGAGCTCGCGGTGGGCGCACAGCAAGATCTCGGCCGCCGGAGCTTCGAAGGCGATGCGGCCTTTGATGCCCAGCACGGTGTCACCCAAGTGGTAGCCGCGGCCCACGCCCAGCTTTCCGGCTTGGAGGTTCAAGCTTTCGATCAGCTCGACCGGGCCCTTGCCGCGGAACACGAATCCATCGCCCGAATAACGTTGCGGCACTCCAGCTTCGAATTCGACCTCGAGCGTGGCGCCGCCCGAACCACCCTTGGTCCAAGCCCAGGCGTCTTCCGGCAGCGGTTCGCTGCTGGTGTGCATGGATCCCCCACCGATGGTCAGGCCCCACAAGCCGGCGTTGACCGAGTATTTGCCGCCCGCGGGAGGCACCGGCAGCTTGCGCTCGGCGAGCCACGCGCGCTGATCGTCGCGGCTGGGCGCCAAATCGCGCACTGGAGCGATCACGGTCAGCGAGGGTGCAATGGTGGCCAGCGCAGCCTCGAAACGCACTTGATCGTTGCCAGCCGCCGTGCAGCCGTGGCTGACCGCGTCGAAACCGCCCAGCTTGGCTTCGCGAGCCAAGATTTCGGCTTGCAGGCCGCGTTCCGCACCGACGGAGAGCGGGTAGACCTCGCCGCGGCGCACGTTGGCGGCAATCAGCCAACGCAGCACACGGTCGAACAATTCCGCGCGCGCGTCGATGAGCTTGTGCTCCACCGCTCCCAGGGCCAACGCCCGCTCGCGTATCGCCTGCTTTTCGGCGCTGCTCCAGCCGCCGCAGTCCACGGCCAAGGTTGTCACCTCTGCTCGCTGTTCGCGTGTCAACCACGCGACCAAGTACGAAGTGTCGAGACCGCCGGAATAGGCCAACAAGATCTTCATGTGTACTGACTCCTTTGCAAAAAAAGCGCGCGAACGTGTCAGCGCCGCTCGATCAGGTCTTCGACGCGGCGGCGCACTCGCGCGAGCGAGGACTCCGAGGCAATCGCAACGAGCACGGTGTCGTCACCGGCCAGCGTGCCCAGCACGCCCGAGATTTCCTCCGCTTCCAGAGCGCGCGCAACGGCGCTGGCAGCTCCAGGTTCGCATTGCACGAGCAGCATCTGTCGCGGAGAAGAAACGGCGCGCAGAAGACTGCGCAGCGATTCCAAGGGGGTGACCTTGTCGCTTTCCAGCACCTTGTACACGCCGCCAGCCTTGGCCACGCGCAGCGCGCGCAAGTCCCTGGACAACACCGGCTGCGAGACCTCGTGCCCGCGCTCTTCTAGGAGCTGCGCCAATTCGATTTGGCTGTGCACGGCACGTTCGAGCAGCAAAGCTCGGATCGCGGCGCGACGCTCAGAGGCTTGGGTCGTCACGGGTAGTGGATGAAAGAGAACACCATACCCATATTTTCGAATAAATATTCGTTCGGGTTTAGTAAAACCGAGTTTTCTTTCTCCACGCCACTGGGCCCCTCGCCGCGCCGAGGCGTGCGCTGGCCACCATAGCGTCCAAGGCGCCCTTCGTCGCCTGCCAATAGCCAAGGATCTGGCCGCTGGCCGAGCTCCCCCCGTCTAGGCCTCCCCCAGGGCTTGGCGTAACTCGCGCTCCAGCAGATCCAGGCTCAGCCTCTGCTCAAGGCGTTCTGCGGGCGCCACGGCGTGAGCAGCACGAGCCTGTGCGCATGGCGGCGCGCGCTGGCGGCGCGCGGCGAGTCTGGGCTGGTCAACCGGGCCTCGCGCGGCCGGCCGCCGGGCTCGCCGGCGCGGATCCACGGTCCCGACGAGCGTCGGCGTACGCAAGCGGTCCGGGCCACTCGCCCGCGTTTTCCCGGTTCACCGGCAACCGCCGCCGAGTCAGGTCCGTCGCGCACCGCGGATGGAGCTCCTCGGCTGGTGTCAGCTTCGCGAGCTGTTGCAGTTCCGCTTCTACCCCCGGTCGACGGTAGTACGCGGTGCCGTCAGCGCGACGCCTACGAAGGGGCTCAACCATCGTCACCTCGCCAATTTGGGCTCTTGCGCTGTTGCCTTCGTTTTCCATCTGTCGCCTGCCGGGCCCGGATCCGCAGCCCTGACCATCATCCAATCGCACCGTCGCCGCTTTTCCGGCAATCGCTTGCCTTACCGTTGCTTGAACGGTGGTGTGGAGAGTGCTTGTTCGGGTGTCCAGCCGCGACGAATTCGGTCCATAAGGCCAGTGAGAGACACTCGACACCTTTTGTCTCGCGTCCAGTCGCTAACCCCCTTGGTCTGTCCGAACGCTCGAAGCTCCGTGAAGTAGGTTTCGCGGCATCCCGGATTCTCCGCAGGCTCCGTGATTGCTCGCTGTGAGGTCCAACCACTTGCAAGTCGATGTGCAATCGTTGTGGAGCTCACAGAGCAACGAGAGTCGCGAGTCCATTCGAGTAGGCCCTTGGTCTCTCCGAACGCTTTGATGGGTCGTCTCGGACGAGGTCCCTTGGTAGGTGCTCGCTTGTTCTGCGATGCCTCCTTGGGGGTAACCCAAACGCAATTCTTCGGAGAGTAATTCTTCGCACGGTCGACGCGCGTTAGACAAAGGCCGGGCTTCGACCCTGTCGCGATGGCCCACGCAAGAAACGGCTTGAACTCTCGCCATTCCGCTGCCACTCTAGCGCCGCGAGCTCCGTTGTAGGGATAGAGAGCGTTTCTTGGGTCTTCACAACGTGCGTGGAGCGAAGTCCAAGTCTTGTGGAGTCGCTTTCCCTCAGCCGTGCTCGTCGGCGCCGGTACTCTGGGCCGAGTGATGCCAAGGCGCGTGAATCCGGCAAGGATTCCCGTGTAACTCGACCCGACCCGCCGAGCCACCGCGGGCTGAGACAGTCCCTCCTGGAGGTAGAGTCGCGTCGCCTCGTCCCAGTCGATAGGGCTTGGGTGCTGGCGAACGAGGCTTCGTCGCGTGCGAGGCTTGCGCGAGCGCACGCGCTCCGCTGCGCTAACCCAGTGGCAGTTCCATGGCCCATACGGCAGGGATTCGCTCAGGCGGGCGAGCCGACGCCCAGGCCGATAGCTCGAAGAGCGGGCCCACGCGTAGAACGCTTCGAACGACTTCCACTCCGGCGAGACTTGAACTCCCTCGGCTCCGTACAGG
>JAKFYL010000169.1 GCA_021730845.1 Planctomycetota bacterium
TCCGCGAGCTCAGCAGCGGTTCCATCGTGCCCAGGTCGCCCACGCGTTTTTCCAAGTTTCTCGATGCCACGTCGGATTCCGCGCCGACGGTCACGATCATGCCGCCCTCCGACTTGCTCACGCCGACGTGGCTGCAACCATCGGAAACCGCGCCGCTCTCCAAGTTCGGCAACCGGGTCATGGCCGTTTGGCGCTACCACGATTTGGGATTCAGTCTGTACGGCACGCACAACACGACCACCGCCGAATTCCACGACGACACCTTCAACTTGGATGTCGAAGGCATCTCTTGGAACCCGCTTGACGGCAATCTAAGCGTCGATTTGTATCCGGATTTCCAAATGGAATTGGCGCACTGTCGCTGGTTGCCGGAAGAATTTGTCGATTTCTCCGGCAAGAATCCGGTCAATTGGCCGCAGTCCGGACTGGTACCAACATTCGATGCCAATTTGCTGGAACCTTCGACGATCGTTCATCCGCGTCAAAAGGGCTATACCATCCTGCCTTTGAATTCATTCTCGACTTCCTCGGGTACGTTGATGATGCCTTATCCGTGGAATAGGGATATTCCCCTTGCCAACCACCTGTATTGGACGTACAGGGACACTTCAGTCTTGGCGGTCGGCGGGGAACTCGGCCAGGGGGCCCCGACGCGAACGGAACTCGCGCTCGACCCTTCGTCTAAGGCCTACGCGGGCTACAGCTCGGGCGAGGTCCCCTCGATTGGATTGCCGATGCTGATGCAGTTCAGGAACGTGTCTTCGGCGTCCTCGGCCATGGTCCACCGCTTGCGAACAGCCGATCCATCGTTCGCGGACCTGGGAATGGTTTTTGCCCCCTACTTCCGAGCGATCTCGGAGGGCGGGATCGAGTCCGACGGCACGACCGTGAATTTCGTCGACCCGTATGCGGCCATCACCGCTGAGGGCTTCATGATCAACGGCGTCAACACGCTGGGAACCGACGACAAGTTCTACTACGGTCAAGCCGACTTCGTGGTCAGGATCAGCCGCGTGCACAGCATTTGGTTCAACTCCGGCGGACTCTCGGAGTGGACCACGGCGGTGGTCGAGCCTTCGGTGGCAACATTGCCTCAGGGCACGAGCATCCAAGTGCATTACCGCGGCGCGGCCTCGGTTGCACCCGCTGCCACGGGGGCGCAAAACGCCAACAACCTCGACCCGTATGGCGACGCGCGTTCGGGCAGCAACGTCTCGGTGGGTTTCTTCCAAGGAGACAACACTTGGAAATCGAACGTATCCGAGCTCAATGGCGCTCAATTCCTGCAAATGCGCATCACGATGATCTCCAACGCGACGAGCATGGTCAGCCCGAGCCTGAGGGGTATCGGAGTATCCTGGCGACGCTGATTGCAGCCCAAGCATGGCAGTGACGGCTGTGGCGCCACGCGCGGCGCGGCCGACACGATTCGCGCAACGAGCCGGCCCGGAATTTCCGGGCCGGCTCGTTTTTTAGCTCTGTCAGGAGCGCCTGCGCGGCTCGCCCGGCCATGGGGCAAGCTCTAGAGTGGGAATGCGGCAGCCGAGGATGCATGTCTTTGGGCCGGATCCCAGCAGCCCTTCGCCACGCGTTGCTGGGATTGCTTCAATGGCGGACATGAAGTTCGCTAGCTGGCCGGGGACACTGGCTGCGGCCACATGGCTGCTCACTCCGGCCTGCGGGCCCGCGGCTCAGCCGCCGCGCGCGCTCCTGCTCTCGCAAGTTCGGCCTGCCCAGGCCCAGGGGGTGTTCCTCAACGAGAAGTTGGTGCTGCATTTTTCGGAGGAAATCGATCCGACCTCCGTGCATCACGGCAGCGTCTGGGTCGTCAGCGACGACGGGCGCCCGGCCCGCGGAACTTGGCAAGTGCAGTCCAAAGTGCTCACTTTTTGGCCGGAGCCGCCCAAGGCGCCCGACCTGTCGGATGGGGGCTATGTACCTGGCATGGGCTACAGCCTGCACTTGGTCGGCTTTCCGCGTCCGGACGGTTTGCATAGCCGCACGGGCGCCTTCTTGGAGCGAGGTGTGCGCTGGCGCTTTCAGACGGCCGGGTATCAGGGCTTGGGACGCGGGTTGTTGCTGGAAGACTCCAGCTTGGGCGTGGCGCGACCCTTGGTTCTCGTCAGCCCCGAAATCGAGCCCGCGGGCGAAGTGTTGCTCGAAGGCGAAGAACCGCTGGACCCATCGACATTGGGGGACGACGAATTCGTGCTCAGTCCACTGGCGTCCGCCGCGAGCCGACCCGTCGCGCTGCGCGCGCGCTTGCTGGAAAACTACGACAAATATGAAGTCCCCAGGCGAGGAACCACGCTGCTCGCCCTGACGCCATCCCAGCGACTCGAGCCGGGTGTGGCTTACTCCCTCGAGCGCATCCAAGGGCGTGCGCGTTTGCTGGATTTCGGCGGCAATCCCGTGCGCACCATCGTGGGCCAGGTCGCCGGCCGGCCGCCCGTCGTGCGCGTGCGCGAGGCGCCTGTCGAAAGCAGCGGCTTTTGGAGCGAGGAGTTCGAGAATCCCGAGTTGCGCTCGGTCGAAGCCGTCGCCGGCACGCAGGGCAGCGCCTTGTGGGCCGACAGCGGCCAGGTCGAGGTGCGCTGGCCCAGCGCCGCCGGGGATGGCAGCTCCGGTGATGTGCAGCTTCAAGCGCTCGAGTCGCGCACGGACGTGGCCGCGACTTCGCTGAAGCTGGCCGAGGGAATGGTGTGTCGCTTGAGCACGGCGCGCGGTCTGGTGAGCCTGCGCAGCCAAGGCTCGATCGAGCTGGATGGACGATTGGAACGCGTGGGCGGTGCATTGGTGGATCCCAGGCGCCTCACCTCCGCGGACTTGACGCGGCGCGCGCTCGGATTGGAAGAGCGTTCCGCGGTCGCGCTCAGCTCCTGGCTCCAAAGCGCCCGCGAGCAGCAAATCGACGTCACCGTGCTGATCGCTGGTGGCGATTTGGTCCTATCTGGAGACCTGGAGGTGCACACGCAGCTCGTCTTGATCGCCGGCGGGCACGTGCGTCTGCGCAACGGAGCGCTTCCGCGGGCCCCCAGGGTGTGGGTCTTTTCCAACTTCTCCCGACTTTCAAGCCAAAGCGGCCCTTTGCCCGATTATCGGCCCATCGGATCGTCCGCGACCAACGTGTCGGCGGACCTAGGCGAACGTGACAACCCCGCCTTGGTCCTCGATTCTCCAGCGCCCGGCGACCCCAACCCCTTGCGCGCGCCGATCACCTACGCCGTCTTGTCAGGGCCGATCCCGCGATCGGGCGCGGCCCGCCGCTGGTACCCGTGCCTGGTTGAATCCTCCTCCGGAACGGGACGGGCCCAAGTGCGGTTCTTCGCTGAAAACGACCAGCCTGGGGACGAAAACAAGCTGGTCGATGACCCGCAGCTCCTGGGCGGCGCAAAATCCCTGCGCATGCGCATCGACTTGGCGCTCCTGCCGGGAGTCGTCTGGGGACCGCCCTCGGTCGAACGGGTGCAGTTGCGCTGGGATCCGGAGGGCGCTCGATGACCTTGCCTGCAATGCCGCGCGAATTTTGGCTGGCCGTGTGCGGCTTGATGGGGCTGTTCGTGGGTTCGTTCTTGAACGTCGCCATCCACCGCTGGCCGATCGAAGGCATGTCGGTGAACCACCCGCGGCGCAGCCTGTGTCCGAGCTGCAAGAAGCAGCTGACTTGGCGCGAAAACGTGCCGCTGGTTTCCTGGCTCATCCAGCGCGGGCGCTGCAGCGGCTGCGGCTGGAGCATTCCCTGGCGTTACCCCTTGGTGGAAGCGCTCAACGCCGTGGCATGGCTGTGGCTGGCTAGCATCACGCCCGCCGGGGAATGGGGGCTGCTTGCCATCCGCCTGGTAACCGTTTCGGGGCTGATCGTCGCCACGTTCGTCGATTTCGCCTGCTTCGAGATTCCCGACCAGATCTCCATCGGCGGCATGGTGCTGGCCCCGCTGGCCGCCGTGGCTGTGCCGGCGTTGCACGAGTCCACCTGGGTCGCGCAGTACTTCTCGGCGCCCGGCGCCGTGGATCGTGCGGGGGCCTTGGCGGGTGCCCTAGCCGGAATGGCGCTGGGTGGTGGCATCTTGCTGGCCATCGGCTGGCTGGGGAAAAAGCTCTACGGCCGCGACGCCATGGGGCTGGGTGACGTGA
>JAKFYL010000425.1 GCA_021730845.1 Planctomycetota bacterium
ACTGACGCAGTTCCAAGGTCTGCGGCCAGGCGTGAGCCACTGCGCGCGCAAAGGGCGCGAGCCATTTGGTGGCCTTGCCCTCCGCGGCGTTGATTTCGAACAAGGCGACGGGAATTCCCAGCGAACGCGCGGCCAGAACCGCGGGCAGGCTGGTAAATCCGCCTAGGCCGAGCAGCACTTGGCTCTTGTGCCGGCGCAGCGCGCGACTGGCTTGCAAGGTCGCGGGCGCCGTCAGCAGCGACAGCTGCGCGAGCGAGGGCGCACCTCCACCGCGCGGCTCCAGGCACAGCAGCACGCGCTCGAAGGCCAAGCGTTTGAGGCGCATGGCGGCACCCTCGAGCGCTTGAGTTTCGACCGCGCGGCCGGTCTGGAACCAAAGCACATCCTCGAATGCATCGCTGCCGCCTTGGTCGAGTAGGTGAAGCCCCGGAAGAATGTGGCCGCCCGTCCCGCCGCCAGCGAGCGCAAGACGCAAACCTCCGGCTTCCTGCCCCGGCGGGGCGAGTTCACTTTGGTTTGCACGCTCGAATTTCGCCACGTTCCCCTTGGATTGCTCTGCTCTTCCCCAAGAGCATGCTTTTTCAAGGCCCAGCAATCCACTCGCTGCGAAACTCGGGTGCGCTTTCGTGTACGGCTCGATGGTCGGCCAACTCCTTCCGGGGCTCTGTCGTGTAGGAAAAATGTCGAATCAGTCAGCTAGTGCGCACCAACCAGCCAGCGCTAGCAGGTGGTGTGGACCTAGCGGAAGGCTTTGGATTTGGTCCGCGGCCGCCAAGCCGGCGTTCCGTACCGGCTTTTCCTGCTGGGGGTAGGGACCGCTCAGGCAGGCAGCCAACGCCGAACTGGCACTGGAAAAGTGGCGCAAAGCCACGCACACGGAACAAGCCATCACGAGAATTTGGACGCGGCGGCTCATCGAACTCGGCCTCGCTTGGAATCGTCGGCTTGGGCAAGCAGCGCACGAACGGGCGGGCGACTCGTCTGGGGCTCCGCCTGGGTCGCGGTCCGTTGGCGGGTCGCGGATTGGGCGCGGGCCTCCTGCGCCGCCACCAACGGGCCTGCGCCAGGAATCGCAATCAGGGTGCCGACGTGCAAGCGATTGGGATCGAGCCCGGGATTCGCGGCGGCGATCTCTGGCCAACGATCCGCCTTGCCTAAGTAGCGTGCGGCCAGCTTGGACAGCGTCTCGCCGGACTGCAGTTTGTGGCGACCATCTGTCGCCGCAGCCGGCGCGCTGCGCGCGGGAGTGCTGGGCACGCTTGCCGCCAGCCGCGCCGAGGCAGGCAGGGCCAGTTTCATGCCCGCACGCAATTTGGACGGTTCGATGTTGTCGTTGAGCGCGGAAATCTCGGTCCAGCGACGCCAGGTCCCCAAATGCGCCATGGCGATGTCGCCCAGCGTTTCGCCCGGTTTGACCACGTGCACGGAGCGCGCGCTGGGAACGCTCGCGGGCGCGCTGGCGGCGGCGGCGCTTACCAGGGAGTCACGCTGGTTGGAGGGCAGCGCCGGAACACGCGCCGGCTCACCGACCACGGGTCCGAACAGTTGCCCCGGACTGTAGCCGTCGCGCACGGCGGACGGATCGTAGTTCACGAGCGGCGGCGGTGTGGAAAGGGCCGCGCTTTGCGAGCCAATTTGGCTCGCAGCGAAACCGGATTGGTCGCTAGGTGCAGCTTGGTCAGCAGGCACGCTCAAAGGCAGTCCTTCGGTGCCGGAACGCCTGTCGGCGGCGACGGAGCCATCGGTTTCTCCAGGCGACAGCGGTTCCACGGCACTGGGGATCGACCTGGGCTTGCGTTTGAGGAACGAGAACAAACTGCCACCTTTCTTGTCGCCCCACAAAGAGACGGCCAAGATCGTGACCAACAGGAAAACGAGGGCGATGACGCCGTAGCGCTCGATACGTTGCATGCAGCAGGACTCCAGGGAATTTCGGGTCGCGGGGAAGGGTGGGTTGTCGAAAACGAGGAAAAACTAGAGAGAAAAACGGTCAGATCGGGCTTGGCGCGCGCGTCGAGCGTGGCGGCGCAGCGAGCGCCGATCCAATCGCCAGTCCAGCGCACAAGCTGGAAACGAACAACGAAGTACCGCCGTGGGAAATGAACGGCAGAGTCATGCCTTTGGGCGGCGCCAGGCCGCTGACGACCTGGACATGGACCATGACTTGCAGGCCGATGGAGATCAGCAGTCCGAAACTGGCCAAGGACAGGAAGCGGTCGGACACGCTCAGGACCAGGAGCAGGCCATTCCATAGCAATGCGGCGAACAGGCCCAGCACCAAGAGCATGCCGAGCCAGCCGAACTCCTCGCCAATTTGCGCGAACACGAAATCCGAATCGAGGTACGGCACGCCGCGGTTGCGCGCCACGCCGTGGCTCAGCCCCAGGCCCGCGAGGCCGCCGCGCCCAATGGCGGCGAGTCCTTCCTGCACTTGGGTGCTGGTCTCATGGCCTAGGAACATGCCGATGCGCCGCTGGACGTAGGGCACGAACATCCAAGCCACTGCCAGCGCGGCGCCCATCATGGGCACCAGCGTGCCGACCAGCTGCCGCGCGCTCACGCCCCCAACGAACATGGTTGCCAGGAGGCAGCAAGCCAGAATCAAGGCCCCACCCAAATCGACCTCGCCGACGATCAGCAAGAAGAACGCAGCGGTCACGGCCAGCATGGGCAAAGCAGGCCGAAGCCCCTGCCCCACTTGGGGCCCGAGCCGCACGCAGCGATCCGCGATCCACAGCACGGCGATCACGCGCGCCAGCTCGGAAGGCTGAAAGGCAACGACGCCCAGGTCGATCCAGCGCCAGGAACCGTTCTTCGAAGCACCGACTCCCGGCACGTAGCACAAGACGAGCGCCACCAGGACCAGCACCGTCAGCGCGGGAATGCACGGGCGCAGCCGGTTCAAGCCGACGCGCGCCGCAGCCAGCAGGGCAATCAAAGCGCCAGCGCGCAGCAAAGCTTGCTCGATCAGCGTGGGCAAGAATCGGTCGGGCGCCATGGTCGTGGCCGCGTGACTGGCTTGGACCAAGAACCCCAGGCCCATCAGGGCCGCCACCACCGCGAACACGCGCATCGCGTGCGTGTGCGGATCGCGCGCGCGCGAGCTGGCAGTCAGGTCCGAGAAACGCTCGAAGATGGTCCACTGGCGTTCCACGCGCACGCCCTGCTTGGCGCCGGCTTCCACGGCCATCGTTCGGAAAGGATTTTGCGTCAGCATGCCTTCCTCAGCGCACCTTCAAGAGCGCCAGGCTCGCGAGCGCACAGGCCGCGTTGACGATCCAGAACCGGACCACGACGGTGACTTCATGCCAGCGCGTTTCCGAACGGCGAAAAATCCCTCCGTACAACTGCAAGCCGTGATGGATGGGTGCGCAAGTGAACAGGCGCTTGCCTTTGGTGCGCCGATAGTAGGCGCCTTGCAAGAACGAGCTGAGCAACTCGGCGACCAGCACGGCAGTGATCAGCGGCAGCACGAGTTCTTGCTTGCTCACCAGCGCCATCCAGCCGAGCAAGCCCCCCAGAGGCAGCGACCCGCTGTCGCCCATGAACACTTTGGCCGGAAACGCGTTGTACCACAAAAAACCCATGCAGGCGCCGCACAGCGCTCCGCCTACGACGGCCATTTCGGACGCGGCGCGCACGTGCGGAATGTTCAGGTAACCGCTCCAATCGGATCGACCTGTCACGTAGCAGAAGATGGAAAGCGCCAGGGCGCTGATCAGCGTGCAGCCGGCGGCCAGGCCATCCAATCCGTCGGTGATGTTGGTCGCATTGGCCGCACCCACGACCACGAACCACTCGAAGGCCAAGAACAATGCGATGCCCGCCAACCCCAACTCGGCGAGCGGAATCATGCGCTCCTTGAAGAACGGCGGATGCAAGGCCAGCATCGACATGCGGCCGGTCGACATGGCGTAGAAAGCGAAGGCCGAAAGCGCGCCCAAGGCCACGATCGAGAGCCCCAGCATCTTGGCCCGCGGGGAAAGTCCCTTGCACCCGGGAATAGTCAGCTTCTTGTAGTCGTCGACGAACCCCACGGCAGCGAAACCGGCGCACAAAAGCACCGCCAGCACGACGTGCAGGTTGTCCAGTCGCGCCCACAAAACCACGGACAGAAGCAGCGACACGATAA
>JAKFYL010000486.1 GCA_021730845.1 Planctomycetota bacterium
GACAGGTCGTACCTGACCGCTCACGCCCCAAGCGGGTCCTTTGGGCCAAGGCGGAACCGTCGAGTACCCAGATCGGACGCTCCGCATTGTCTCATCTGGGCCCGCGGCCGGCCAGGTTGGCAGAAATCCCCTGGCTTCGGCCCGGGCGGGCCTTTTTCGGCCGGCCAACTCTAGTATCCTGCCGGAAACCGGCTCCAGGCAACCAGCGTGCGCGTGCTCTTCATTTACCCCAACCTGTATACGCAGATGGGGTTCAACCACGGGCTGGCCTCGCTTTCGGCGTGTTTGAAACAGGCGGGTCATGAGACAGAGCTCGTCAACCTGAACGAAAACCTGCCTCCCGTTCCCAGCGACGAGGATGCTTGGAACAGAATCCAGGCTTGGCGACCGGGGCTAGTCGCGTTTTCGTGCCTGACCCAGCAATACCCGGAAGCGCTGCGCTTGGCGCGCTATCTCCGCAAGCAACAGGAGCGCACGCAAGGCTACTTGCCACCGCTGGTCGTAGGCGGAGTGCACCCAACCATGGTTCCCACCCAGACCATGGCCGACGGGGTCTGGGATCACGTCGGGGTCGGCGAGTGCGAGGACGCGCTCGTGCGCTTGGTGGCTGACTTGGAAGCCGGCCGGTCTTGCGACGACGTGCCCAATTTCCTTTCCTGGCGCGGCGGAACTAGGCCCGCCCAGGCCGCGCAAGCGCCGGTCCCCGATTCCCTGTGGGTACACAACAAAGTGGGTGAGTTTCCCGACCTGCGCGCCTTGCCCGTGCCGGACTACGAGTTGTTCGACACGCAGCGCATCACGGACCAAAAGCACGGCTGGTTCGGCATGCTTTCTTCCCGCGGCTGTCCGTACCGCTGCACGTATTGCCTGAACCACAAGATCGTCGATCGCTACCACGAGGAACTCGGCCGGCCGGTCAATCGCATCGGGTTCTTTCGCTTTCGCCCGGCCGAGAAGCTGGTCGAGGAAATCCGTTTCGTGTTGGCGCGCTATCCCGGGATCGGCACGCTGATCTTCGACGACGACCTTTTCACCCAGAATCCAGAGCACGCCATCCGTACCTGCCAGGCCATTCGCGGCGCCGGAATCAAGGTGCCGTTCGTGGTCAACAGCCACGTCAAGCAACTCGATGAGGAAGTGGCGCGCGAACTGGCGCTCGCGGGCTGCCGCATCCTCAAGCTTGGCATCGAATCGGGCTCGCCGCGCGTGCGCAAGGAAGTGCTCAAGCGCTTCATGTCCGACGCCGACATCCTGGGCACGATCGAAGTGGGGGAAAGGCACGGTTTGCACACCTCGGGTTTCGTCATGGTGGGATTGCCCTACGAAACCCGCGCCGAGCGAATGGAAACGGTCGATCTGCTCGCCCGTTCGGGCATCGGCCGCTTTCGGACTTCGCTTTTTTATCCCTTCCCAGGAACGGAAAGCCACCGCCTGGCCGTCGAAGGTGGCTTTTTGAAGCAGGAGCGCGAGGTGACGCTGACCGACTTCACGGAATCCTCGTGTTTGGATTTCGGCGCGCCGGAGAATTTGTTCATCGACAAACTGGCCACCTGCATGCCCTGGTTCGTGAACGCATGCCTGGATCGTTGGCGCAGCGCGCCCGCGGCGGCCCGCTACCGGCCGCTGGTCGAAGAGGTCATGGTCATGGACCAAGCCCAATGGGACGCGTTCAAACCCAGCGTCGAAGACGTCGACAAGCGCACGGCGGCCCTGGCTGCCGGAGCCGGCGAATTGCACTACTCGATCCGCTACAACTCGTTCATGGGCGTGCGGTCGGATTACTACCTGGCGGAAGAGCAAGGCATCGAATGGGCTACGGCCGCCGCGAAGCCCGTGCCGGAACGATTGCGCCAGTTGGCTCTGGCCGCGGCCGCGGCCGAGATGTGCTGAGGCGGAACTAGACCCGTGACCAGCCAGTACGTACCGGATTTTTCGCGCCTGTCCGTAGCCGTCGTGGGCGACTTGATCGCCGATCGCTACTTGGCCTGCGAGCCCAAGGGGCTCTCACGCGAGGCCCCGGTGATGGTGTTGCGGCATGTGAGCGAGCGCGTGGGGGCCGGAGGCGCCGCCAATGTCGCGCGCAATGCGCGCGCGCTGGGGGCCAAGGTTGCGCTACTTGGCTGCACCGGTCGCGACGCGCCGGGCCGCGAGATCTTGACTCTGCTCGACAACGAGGGGATCGACGTGACCGGCGTACAGACCGTGCCGGGTTGGACGACACCTACCAAGACGCGCGTCATCGCTGCCGAAGCACGGCGCTTTCCCCAGCAAGTGTTGCGTCTCGATCAGGACCCTGCCGGCCCGGCCGACCGGGAGGCGCGACTGCGCGCGATCGAAGCTTTGCGTGCAGGAGTTGCGAGATTCGATTTGGTGCTGGTGTCCGATTACGAATACGGCATGGTGTCGATGGAGCTGGCGCGTTGCGCCAGCGAAATCGCGGCTGCGGGAAAAATCGTCGTGCTCGACCCGCGCCGGAAACTCGAGGGCTTTCGCGGCTTGACGTCCATCACTCCCAACCTCGGCGAGTTGGCGGCCTTGTCGCGCGTGGCGCCCGAAGAACTCACGCAAGTGGCAAGTCTGGGGCGCGCAGCCGCTGGGCTGGCCAGCGCCGCCCGTTTCGTGCTGGTCACACGCGGCAATTTGGGCATGGCTCTGTTCGCCACCGACGGCAGCGCAAATCCGGCTTGTGTGCCCGCCAGTGGGTCGGGCAACGTCACCGACGTCAGCGGGGCCGGCGACACGGCTGCGGCGGTGTTTGCGCTGGCCATTGCGGCCGGAGCGCAGCCCGAGCGCGCTATGGAGCTGGCAAACGTGGCCTCGGGAGTGGTCGTCATGGAAAGCGGTGCCGTGCCGTGCAGCCTCGCCGCCTTGCGCGCCGCGGTGTCGGAGAATGCGGTGACGCAAGCGCGCTCGAGCGTTCAAGCGTGAGCGCACTCTTTTTCGAACGTGGAGCGCTCGCCAGCGAGCTCGCGCGCCTGCGCCGGCAGCAGCCCGGTCTGCGCGTCGTGCTGGCCAACGGCTGCTTCGATCTCTTGCATGTAGGGCATGTGCGCTATCTCGAGCATGCAAAGCGCCTGGGAGAGCTTCTGGTCGTGGCCTTGAACACAGACGAGTCCGTGCGCCAGCTCAAGGGGCCCGGACGACCGTTCGTTCCTCTTGCCGAGCGCGCCGAATTGATAGGGGCCCTTTTCTGCGTGGACTTCGTCACGAGCTTTGCGGAGCGGGACCTGTCAGCCACGCTGCAAGCCTTGTTGCCGACGATTCACGCCAAAGGCACCGATTACACGGCCGAGTCGGTGCCCGAAGCCGACTTGGACCGCAGGCTTGGGATTGGTGTGGCCATTTGCGGCGACCCCAAGACGCACTCCTCTACCCAGCTTGGCCAACCCGGCTGGATCGCCCGAGGGACCTGAGTGAGCCAGACTCATCTTTACGGCCGGCCTTCGGTCCTCATTTTGTGCCTGTGGCTCGTGCTGGCGGTGATCTCATCGATGGTCGGGGTCGGCGGCGGTGTGTTCGCCGTGCCGCTTATGTACTTCGTCTATCGCCTGCCCATGCGCAGCGCGGTGGCAACGGCTGTGCTGATCGTGTTCACTTTGAGCAGCGTCGCCACGATCACGGAGAGCTTGCGCGCCGATTCGGCCTTGAATTGGCAGCTGATCGGCGGCCTGGTGCTCGGTGCGTTGCCGGGAGCCTTCGCGGGCTTTCGAACGGCTCACCACCTGCCGCAGCGCACGCTCAAGATCTGCTTCGCCTGCATCCTTGCCTTCGCTGCGGTTCGTACGACCATCGCTAATCCAGGCCTAGCCGAGGGGCTGCATGGAAACGTGCCCCCTGGCGCCATGCCTTTTGTAATCGGGACGGGTTTCCTGGCCGGGTTCTCTTCGCCGCTCTTGGGCGTGGGGGGCGGGGTGTTGGCAATTCCCCTGCTCTTGTTCCTCGTGCCCGGGGTTCGCTACGTCGAAGCGCGTGCGTGCAGTGTCGCCACGACCATCATCAGTTCGGGTGTTGCGTCCTATTTGTACTTGCGCTCGCGCGAAGCCAAACCTGCATTGGCGCTGCCCTTCGCTCTCGTGGCCGGTGTGGGAGCCGTGATCGGCGTCGTGCTTGTGCACAAG
>JAKFYL010000296.1 GCA_021730845.1 Planctomycetota bacterium
ACCTAGGGCAATCCTATGAGATCGGCGTGCGCCTGCCTTCGGCGCGCAGCTCGCCCCGCGACGCTCGGCGAGCATTCGAATTGCAACACGCCCAGGTCTACGGTCACAGTCTCGAAGCAACGGACGTCGAACTAGTCCACGCGCGCGTGCGAGCGTCGCTCGAAACCTCCGTTGAGCGACCAAAGTCCGTGCGCGCCAAGCCGCTTTCCCCTTCTGCCATCGCCGGCCAGCGCTCGGCAGTGCTCGACGGCCGCCAGCCGCGCCTGGTGCGGGTGATCGAACGGTCGCAGCTCGAACCGGGCATGCACTGGCAGGGGCCGGCGATCTTGCAAGAATATTCGGCCACGACCCTGATCCCTGCGCGCTGGCAGGCTAGCGTGACTGCGGGAGGTCACATCGTGCTGCGGCGTGCCTAGCCGGCGCGGCAGTGGCGCCTGGCCCTCCTCTTCGAACGCGAACAACACGCTGAGCAGCAGCGTGCGCTCCATCGCACTCCATGGAACGCTGACCGGGGCGAAGGGCCGTAGCGGCCGAGCCGCGCTAGTGTCCTGCCTCAGAAGTCCGCGTCAGAAGTCGGGTGGCGCGCTGGCTTGTGCAAGGTGCGAGGATTCCAGGCGACCTGAGACAGTCGCCGAATCCGAGCCATGTCGCAGGAGGCAGCGGGTCGCGCACGCTCATAGCCCGAAGGTGTGAGACGGGACCCTAGTTCCAGCCGCGCTGCTTGAGAACCTGGCAAGCCGCCGCGTCGCCTAGCTCACAGGCTTTCTGAAGCAGAACTTGCGCCCGGGACTGGTCGCGCACCACCCCCTGCCCAAGCAGCATCATCTGTGCAAGTAACAGCATGCTCTCGCGGTCACGTGCTTCGCACGCGCGTTCCAGCACCGGGGCCGCCAGGCTCAAGTCAGATGCCTGAACAGGACCAGTCATGGCCAATCGCGTCAATGCCTTGGCCGCATTTCGATTCCCGTGCCCAACCGCGACTCGAAAGTAGCCCCTTGCGCGCTCAAGGTCATGCGGAAGCCCTTTGCCAAGTTCGCTCGCTTGGCCTAGCAGAAACGCGCTCCTGCCATCGTCGCTTTGTCGATGCTCGCGCTCCAAGTGCTGCAGCGCGAATTCTAGACTCTCGCGCGATGCAGCAACCGACGCCATCGAAAAGTGCTGCAGGACGTTCTCCGAGCCTCTCAAATTGCCAGCCGCGCTCGCCCGCGCAAAATAGAACGCCGCCGCTTCGGCATTCGCGGGGACAATCTTGCCCTCGCGATAAATGGAACCCAGTTGATTCATGGCGGCCGAGTCTCCTTTCTCCGCCATGGAGCCTGCCAGCCGCATCCAACTTCGTCCGGCTCTGGGCTTGCCTTCTTCGTACGCCTGCCGCCAAAACACCAACGATTCGCCTTCGTGGCGCGCTTGCACGAAACCCGTGGAGACCATCAATGCAAACAGCGCACTCCAAGACCCCATGTGAACGAGATTGAGCGACCTTGGACTCAGAACGCGGCCCATAACACCAAGACGCTCGAGGCGCGCATTGCTACCGAATCGATCGAATGCGCGTACACATAGATTAAGGATCGGTACGGGCAACAACTTGTCGTAAAAGTCGGGAACACCGACACCGTCGAGCAAGGAGAACAATGCGAAATTCGCCAATCCGTAAAGGACTCCAAACAAGATCTTGCCCGCGTTGGTGCGCGGCGAGGTCGACGGATCGGTGACGAGCAAATGCATTCCGAGAAAAATGGCGATCGGGATGTTGACGTCAATGAAGTGGTAGACGCCTGTCAAACCCGTGTACATGGCATTGAGCACATACAACGTCAAGATGGCGAATAGCGTGATCAAGGTGACGGAGAAGTAGTACTGCACCACCAGCCCAAGCACGAAAATCATCGTGTACATGTGAGGTGGCAGGCCCAGCGTAGTTGCCACCTCCACGCCCCAGGTAAGATGCGTTGTGTTGGTAGCGATGAGTACCAGCGAGCACAACGCCAAACCGAATGCCGAGGGATTGAAGATGTGAGTCCGTTTACCGTCGCGCTCCCAACGTAAGTATTCCTTGGCCAAGGCACACACGGCGATCATTGCGAACTGGCAAGCGAACCAATCGTCCTTGAACCACAAGAAGAGATTCGTGCTGAAGATGATCGGCACGGGGCCGAATCCCAATCGCCAATTGCGCCCGCGCGTCCAAGCCAGGAGGCCGTCGAACAGGTAGAGAAACACCATTTGCGACGCAATCAGCGGCGCAGCCTCGAACACCTTGGGCCAGTACATGCCCCAGTAGGTGTAGATGCAAATTTGTAGGCTGGCTTGGATGTAATGCGCTCGAAGTGGCGCCGAGAAGGCCATCTCCAAGCGTCGGCCTGAGCGACGGCTGTCGAAGGCCAACCAGGTGAACCATCCGGCCATCAAGCCCGCGGTGGCTAGAAACGTCCACGAGAGGCGCGGATTGCCGCGCGCGGCCGGTAAGAGTGCGAAACATGCCAGCGCCACGCACAACGCCAGCGGGAGATAGGCCGCAACAGCGTCGCGCCTAGCGCTCGATGGCGATGGACTCTTTGCGATGCTGGGGTGAGTACTCAGCGCGGTCATGCACACCTTCCGTGGGCGGCCCAATCGTTCTTACTAGAGACAATTCTAGCCGCACATAACACTCGAGGCGTGGTGCTTCGGATGCGCACTTTTTATGAGCGAGGCGCAGGAGCGAAATGAAACGCTGCACATAATTTTTCAGAACCGGAGGATGTAGGCGCCCAGCGGTGCCCTCAAGGCACCTGAGGTGCAAGATAGCAGAACATTCTGCTCATCGCTTCCGCCAGACCTTGTCTTGGAACGCAAACCGCACGCTGTGCCGCAGAAAGCCAGCAATCGCAACGCCATTCTCTGTAGCGGGCGCGTAGGTCCAGGTCAACACGGCTGTGCGCGCGGCTTCGTCCAGGCGCGCATGTCCCGAGGACGTCAGCACGCGCGCGTCCGTGGCGCGCCCCTTGGCGTCGATGGTGATTTCGAGCCCGACCTGGCCGGATTCGCCCAGGCGTTGCGAAAGCCGCGGATACTCGGGAGCCAGTTCCACCAAGATGCGCGGCGCCTGGCGTTCGATGGCTGCGCTGGGAACGGGCGGAGACCAGTCGCCATCCGGTGAGGGGATTGGGGGCGCCACTTCCACGCTGTTGACGGGCGGCACCTCGGCCTTGGGCGCGAACTCTAGGGACGAGATCCGGCGGCGAAGTCCGCCGCGCAGGGCATGCTCCACTCCAAGTTCCAGCTCTGGCTGCCGCTCGGGAAATAGCACCAGCTCCGCTTGGGGTTCGGCGACCACGAGCCGCTCGGGCTCCAGCAAGGGCGGTTCCAATTCGAGCGCTTCTCGCGACAAAGGCTCGGGAAAGGTATTCGGCTCTTGCCTAACCGCGGCAATCTCCAGGGAGTAGTCCCGCGCAAATGTTTCTCGCTGGACAAGCACTCCCTCGACCAGCCACCAGCCTAGGCCCAAACCCACGGCGTGAAGCGCCAACGAAAGCGCCAAGCTGCGCGGCAGAAAGCGCCCTAGGATCGACTGCGCTTTGCGCCCTTGGTCCACAAAGGAAAGTCTATCCCATGCCTCGGCCGGCGGCTGGCTCAGCGCACCAAGCGCACGCCCACCACGAAACCGATGCCCGGAGCGTCGAAACCCGAGCCGTGGATGCGGTACTCCTCGTCCCACAGGTTGTGGATGCCGGCGCTCCAAGTGGAGCCGTCGCCGACCAGCCCAAGCGGGCCGCCACAATCCAGGTCGAGCGTGCGCCAGCCTTGCGTGCCGTTGGGATTGATGCGCGGGTCGCTGAGATCAGTCGGGGACAGCCGATCTTGGTCGAAGGCCCAGTGGAAAGTCGCGCGCGCCCAATGCACGAAGCTGCGCGGAGCCTTGGGTTCGTACGCAAAGCCCAATTGCCCGTGAAGCGGAGGTACGCGCTGGGCAGGCTCGCCGTTGAACAGCTTCTCGCCCGTATTGGGATCTTCCAAGTCGTCCCACTGCACGCCGTAGATGAACTCCGCGCTGGCGAAGGTCATCAAGGGAGAGTCGGTGTAGAACAAACGCCGTTAGACCACAAGATCGATGCC
>JAKFYL010000122.1 GCA_021730845.1 Planctomycetota bacterium
CCAGGAGGGCGTGAGTTCGCTGGGCGGTTACGCCGAAATTTTCTGGCGCAACATGCGCGCATCCGGCGTGATTCCGCAGATTTCCGGCATCTTGGGCCCCTGCGCCGGGGGCGCGGTCTACAGCCCGGCGATCACGGACTTCGTTTGCATGGTCGATCAGACCTCCTACATGCACATCACGGGTCCCGACGTGGTCAAGTCGGTGACTCACGAAGAGGTCACCAGCGAGGACCTGGGCGGCAGCGAAGTGCACTCCTCGCGCTCGGGTGTGGCGCACTTCCGAAGCCTGGACGGCAAGAGTTGTCTGGCGCTGATCCGGCGCCTGTATTCCTACCTGCCGCTGAACAACGCCGAGGATCCACCCTTCGTTCCCAGCGAGGACCCGGCCGACCGCATGGACCTCGAGCTCGACAACTTGGTTCCGGCGGACCCGCAGAAACCCTACGACATGCTGGGCGTGATCGAGCGCGTGGTCGACCGCGGATCCTGGCTCGAAGTGCAAACCGAATGGGCGCGCAACATGATCATCGGCTTCGCGCGCCTAGGCGGACGCGTGATCGGCGTAGTGGCCAACCAGCCGGCCGTGCTGGCCGGTTGTTTGGACATCGATGCATCGATCAAAGGCGCGCGCTTCATACGCTTTTGCGATGCGTTCAACATTCCCATCGTCACCTTCGAGGACGTGCCCGGGTTTCTTCCAGGTACTGTCCAGGAGTACGCCGGCATCATTCGCCACGGAGCGAAACTCTTGTACGCGTACTGCGAAGCGAGTGTGCCCAAGTTGACCGTGATCACACGCAAGGCCTACGGCGGAGCCTACGACGTCATGGCCTCCAAGCACGTGCGCGCCGACTTGAACTTGGCTTGGCCTGGAGCGCAGATCGCGGTCATGGGCGCGGCCGGGGCGGTCAAGATCCTGTACCGTCGCGAAATCGAAAAGGCCGCCGACCCCAAGGCGTTCGAGGCCCAGAAGGCGGCCGAGTACGAGGAGACATTCAACAACCCCTACAAAGCGGCCGCGCGTGGGTTCGTGGACGATGTGATCGAAGCGCACCGCACGCGTCCGATGCTGATCCGCTCGCTGGAACTCCTGCGCACCAAGCACGAGGAACGTCCCCTGCGCAAGCACGGCAACATCCCGCTCTAGCCGGGCGCCTCGGACCCACCAGGCTCCACCAAGCATGTGGTACTTCGTGCGCGGGTGGATTGCGCTGGGCGCCGGGCTCGGACTGCTTCTAGGGGGCGCGCGTTTGTTGGCGGCGCTAGGGGGGCAAGAGGTGAGCGTGCGCTTCTTCTCGCACATGTGGACTGGGACGGCCGCCGGCGTGGCGGGTCTGGTCGTGTATCCCTTGGCCATGGGCGCAGGTTTCGCGCTGCTGGGGCTGCCCGTGTACGGTCTGTTCGTGGTGACCCTGCGCCTGATCGCGGCCCTGACCAAATGAAGGCCGCCCGGCGGGGTTTGCGTTGCGCCCGGCCGCGCAAGGATTGGGCCAAGGCGCGGGCGCCCGCTAGAGTGCGCGTATGTTCCGACGCATTCTGATCGCCAATCGCGGCGAAATCGCTCTGCGCGTGATTCGCACCGCGCGCGAAATGGGCATCGATACGGTCGCGGTGTATTCCGAATTCGACCGCAAGGCACTGCACGTGCGCATGGCTCACCGCGCTGTCGCGCTGGGCGGCAACACGCCGCGCGAGAGCTACTTGGACATGGACAAGGTCATCGCCGCCGCCAAGTCTTCGGGCTCGGAAGCGATCCATCCGGGGTACGGTTTTCTATCGGAAAACGCGGTGTTCGCCGAACGCGTGATGCAAGCGGGCTTGAAGTGGATTGGGCCGCCGCCGGCAGCCATCCGCGCCATGGGCGACAAGATCACCAGCCGCCGGCACATGCGCACGGCCAAAGTGCCCGTGGTCCCCGGCTTGGTGGATCCGGTCGACGACGCCAAGGCAGCCCGCGAGGCGGCGCGCGAGATCGGCTACCCCATAGCCCTCAAGGCCGCTGCCGGTGGGGGCGGCAAGGGCATCCGCGTGGTGCACGCCGAGAAAGAAATGGAAGGCGCGTTCCGGACCGCCTCCGGTGAAGCACTGTCGTCCTTCGGCGACGGCCGCTTGTACATGGAGCGCTACCTCGACAGTCCGCGACACATCGAAATCCAAGTCCTGTTCGACGAACACGGCAACGGCGTGTCCCTGGGCGAGCGCGAGTGCTCGATACAGCGCCGCCACCAAAAGCTGATCGAGGAGTGCCCTTCGGTGGCGATCACGCCACAGGTGCGCGCCAGGATGGGGGAAATCGCCGTGCAGGCCGGGCGCGCCATCGGCTACCAAAATGCCGGAACGGTCGAGTTCCTGTGGTCCCAGGGCGAGTTCTTCTTCCTGGAGATGAACACGCGCCTGCAGGTCGAGCATCCGGTGACCGAGATGGTGTACGGCCTGGACCTGGTGCGCGAACAAATCGAAATCGCGGCCGGAAAGCGCCTGGATGCGGGCATGGGCAAGCTGCAGCCGCGCGGTTGGGCCATCGAGGTGCGTATCAACGCCGAGGACCCGTTCAATGGTTTCGTGCCTTCCACGGGCACCATTCGCAATTTGCGCGCGCCAGGTGGGCCGGGAGTGCGCTTGGACGCGGCGCTGTACCGCGGCATGGAAGTGGGATTGAACTACGATCCGATGCTGGCCAAGTTGATCGTGTGGGCCGAAAATCGGCCCATGGCGATTCAACGCATGATACGTGCCTTGCAGGAACTCAACGTGGGCGGAGTGCGCACCAGCGCGCCGGCGGCCTTGATCGTTCTGGAAGACCAGCGCTTCCAGCGCGGGGAATTCGACACTCATTTCTTGGTGGGCCTGGACCTGTCCCAGCCGCGCGAAGGAGAAGACGTGATCGTTGCCGCGGCGGCGGGCCTGTTCCGTCACCTAGCGGCCCGCCGGCGCGCCTTGTCGAGCGACAACCTTGCGCGCAAGGCCTGGTCCGATCGGGCACGTTCGCGCACTACCTCCTATCCGACGCCCGGCAGCCGTGGAGGTACGCGATGAAGTATTTCGTAACGGTCAACGGACGCACGCACGAAGTGCAAGTGCGCGAACGCTTGGGCGAGCTGACCGTAGAGGTGAACGGCAAGCCGCTGGACATCGCCTACGAGGAAGTCGACAACCTGGGGCAAGTCGCGGTGCGCTGCGAAGGCAAGAGTTTCGGGCTTTCGATCGAAGGCGACGACCATCGTTTGGGTGCCGTCATCGCGGGGCACTTGTACGCGGTGGAGATCGAAGACGAACGCGAGCGCGCGGCGCACGCCGCGGAGCGCACGGCCTCCAAGGGAGGGGGGATGATCAAGAGCATCATGCCCGGCGTCGTGGTGAAGCTTCTGGCGCAGGTAGGCCAGGCGGTCGAGAAGGGACAGCCGCTCTTGATCTTGGAAGCCATGAAGATGCAGAACGAGATCGTTGCGCCCAGCGACGGAACCGTGCAGGCGATTCACGTGAAAGAGCGCGATGCCGTGGGCTCGGGCGCCAAGTTGTTGACGCTCAAGGGCAACTAGAGTTTTCGCGCGATTTGCGCGCCAATCGTCGCAAGAAAAAATTTCGCTGCGCGGCGGAGCAAGTGGCGCCTGGACCCACTCTGGAGGGGGTGAACGCCCCGCCGCTGCTGTTTGGCGCGCTCAGCCCCGGGGTCTAGATCGAACCGTGGTTTTTGGGCCTGGTATCATCAACGCCAGCCAGCCGTGGCTCAGCCACTCGGGACATGCATCCGTGAATCCTTCAACCCCTAGCGATCCGCATTCCGCGGGCGATCCCAAGTTCGAACGCAAATCCAAGCCCGCTGCGCGCGAGGGTTGGATCGATTTGAGTCCCCCCAAGCCGCCCGCTGGAGACGACACGCGCGGTCAGGCGGGCCAGGATCGAATGTCCGCCGACCCCACTTGGAGTGCCTCAATGGCCCAACCGCAAATAGGGCCCGCTCGGGAGCCCCGCCCCCGCGTCTGGCTGGAATTGGCGGTCCTCGCCCTCGCCGCCATGACCGCCTTCATGGCGTGGTATCTCTCCAAAGTCGCGACGCAAA
>JAKFYL010000135.1 GCA_021730845.1 Planctomycetota bacterium
TCAAGCGCGGGCTTGGCGATAGCTTGCTCTGCCACTGGCGATGTGCGCTGCGCGACGACCGAGGCCTAGTTGATGAACTCGGCGCGCGCGTCGAATCGACTTTCGATCAAGTCTTGGCCGTTTCGTCCAGCGACGCTCGCGCTCGCAAGCAGCTCACCAATTACCTGCGTGAACGTGCTCACGAGGACTTCGAGCTTGGGCGCAAGGAACAAGCGATCGCCGCGCTGCAGCGGGCTGTTGCACACGCACTGCAACTCGCGCAAGTGGTCGAACCGCAGCAAGTCCACAACGAGTTGCTTGCCCTGCGCGTCGAAGTTCTCGCCGCGCGCCAGCACAGTCCGGCCTGCGCGGAACTCGCCAGCCAATTCACGGCTCAGCTGCGCGCGCTATTCCCTAGCGACCCCCAGTTCGAGCAGTCAGGCGAGCAGTAGCCTTCCCGGCCTGGCCGCCGCGGCGCCGTCCGCCTCGGCTGGTCCACCAGTTCCGATGCGCGGCGTGTGTGTCTTGTAACTTCCCGCCAGGGCCTCCACGGAATCGCCGGCAGCCCAAGCGCCCTCGACGATCGCCTGCTATGGCCAGTTAGGGACCATATAGACACCAAATAGCTACTAAATAGGTGGACGATAAACGCCCACGCGCACTCGGGGACGCC
This sequence comes from Planctomycetota bacterium, assembly GCA_021730845.1. Lineage (GTDB taxonomy): Bacteria > Planctomycetota > UBA1135 > UBA1135 > JAKFYL01. Next base: position 653 of record JAKFYL010000135.1, read on the forward strand.
GGAGGACCCCCGCGAGCCCCGGGCGATATCGAGCACGAAACCGGCCACCCACGCCAGCGCCGTGGCGCGCGACCCGGGGAATTCCAGTAACGCCGCTGCCGGCTCCTCGCTGACTCGCTCGAAGCCCGGCGATTGGTCGCCGCAACGAGCGCGTCCGCCGGGCCAGTCACTTCCTTCCAGAACTGCTAGCCATGAAAACCTGTTCCCTCCTTTTTGCGGGTGCGTCACTTGCGACGCTTGCGAGCTCGGCCGCGGCCCAGACCATCTACAAGACCTGGTCCGGATTCGCCAACTCCAAGCTCGGTAGCGCCGTCAGCGCTTTCTACGACTACAACGGCGACGGTTACCAAGATGTACTGCTTGGAGCGCCGGGAGCAACTGCGTCGCATGCCTACGGGGTGGTCTACCTCGTTTCCGGCCAAGCGCTCTTGCAACAGAACAACTACACGATTCTCGCAACAATCACCGACAACTCCGACAACAGCCAATTTGGCGCGACCATCGAAACCGTTGGCGATGTCACCGGCGATGGCAAGCCCGACTTCGTCGTGGGCGCGACCCTGCATGACGCCGCTGCAACCAACGCCGGCCGCGTTTACTTGTACGACGGCGCTACGCTGGAACAGCTCGCCGCTTGGTCTGGCACAGGAGCGCAAGGCCAGTTCGGTTGGTCGATCACGCATCTAGGCGACTGGGACGCGGACGGCCTACAGGAAATCGCGGTTGGTGCGCCGTTTGACGACAACGGCGGCGTTGATCGAGGTACGCTGAAGATCCTCGAGATCAACTATTCGATTTTTGGTAACGCCTGGTTTACTCCTGTAGCGACCTACCAAGGAAGCAACGACCTCGACCTGTTTGGTTACGCCATCGACGCAGCGGAATTCGGCACGGTGGGCGGCTTTGCCAACCGACGCGAGCTGGTGATCGGCCAGCCGCTTGTCAGCGGATTCGCCGGCCTGAATGCAGGGCGAGTAATCGTGTACGCATACAACGGTTCGTTCGCTTCTCCGGCCTTGATCGCCACGAAGTTTGGCCAAGCCGGAGACGAATACGGTTTCAGCTTGGACGCGAGTGTCGACGTTTCCGGCGACGGCGTGAGCGACCTAATCATCGGCGCGCCGTACCACGACTACCTGGGCATCGGTCATGACAACGGCTTTTTCCATGTGTGGAGCGGCTCGGCACTCTCCTCCGGTGGCTTCACCCCGGTCATGGCTACCGTGTGGGGCGAGGATGACGCACATCTGGGTTGGTCCGTGCGCGGCATCGCCGACATCAACAACGACGGACGCGGGGAAGTGATCGCCGGCGCGCCGAGGGGACACGCGAGCAATCCCGATTGGGGCCTAGTAGGCGTGTGGTCGGGCGAAACGAGCTTCTTTATGTCCGCTGTCTCCGGCGCAGCGCATGAGCTGTTCGGCGAATACGTTGGGCCAGCCATCGACCTGGACGGCAACGGAATGCTGGAGTACATCGCCTGCGGTCCGCAAAGCGACACCGGCGGCAACAACGCCGGGATCTTGCGCACGGTTGGTCTCTATCCCGTCGTTCCCTTCGTATATTGCTACAGCAAAGTGAACTCGCTGGGCTGCTCTCCAGCGATTGGCTGGACTGGAGCTCCTTCGATGTCGAGCAGCGGCTTCCACATTCGCACGACGGGCCTGATCAACAACACGAACGGCATCTCTTTCTACGGCTACAACTGGATGGTCACTCCGTTCCAAGGCGGCCACCTGTGTGTCGCGCCCCCGACGAAGCGACTGCCCGTACAGAACGCCGGCGGAAGCTCCAGCGGCAGCGACTGCACCGGAGTGCTCGACTACGATTTCTATTCCTTCATCCAGGGCGGATCCGACCCCCTGTTGGTCGCGGGCCAAGAAGTCTTCTGCCAGACCTGGGCACGCGACCCGCTGGATCCCTTCACCTCCAGCTTCTCGAACGCGATGCGGTTCCTCATCGCGCCTTGATCGCGACGGATCCGCCCAAGATCGCTGCTGGCGAAACTCGGACGGATTTCACGCGGCCGGTCACCGAAAGATGGCCGGCCGCACGCAATTCTGCTGGCACAGAACTTCCTGAAGCCGCGACCACCAAGCGGAAAAGCGGCCGCCCAAGGGCGACGCAAGGTTGCATCGACTAGCCGTCAGCCCGGCCTGGGAGCTCCTTGGAACCCAACGTGCACCCTCAGGTGAGCCCCTGACCCACTGACCGGGCCTTGCCTGTACATATGCCTGCCCCCAGACAAGAATCACGACGAGACGCATGGGCGAAGAAATGCGCCAACGAGCCCTGAACGCAGCGCCAGACTGCACGGCTTAGCCGCGGCCCGGCGAGAGTCCTAGGACGCGCTCTGGGGCCGACTAGACTTTCCAAGTCTCCACTGCGATGTCCGCTGGACGAACCCGCGTCCGCCATGGGACCGTGTGTCGATGGGCCCCACCGCGCCGCCTGATTCGACATTCCCCGCCTCCGCGCCCGGCGCCATCGCCGGCTTCGTGCTCTACCTGCTCGCCATGATCGCCATCGGCATCGCGACCAGCAAAGCCTCGTCCGGCGGACTCGCGTCGTTCTTCCTAGCCAATCGCGGTCTGGGCAAGATCGTGGTGGCATTGAGCGCCGTCGCGAGCGGCCGCAGCGGCTGGTTGCTGCTCGGTTTTTCTGGGCTCGCCTTCGCGCGCGGCGTTTCGGCCATCTGGGCCTGTGTCGGCTACATCGTGGTCGAGTTCCTGCTTTTCTGGAGCCTCGGCCGACGACTGCGCCGCTTCTCCGGCGAGCACCAGTGTTTGACCGTGCCAGACGTGCTGGCCGCGCGCGTCGGCGAAGGGCGCGGCACTCTGCGCGTGCTTCTAGTCCTGATCCTGCTCGCCTTCACCGTCCCCTACCTTGGAGCGCAGTTCCTAGCCGGCGGCAAGACCTTTCACGCCATGTTCGGCCTGCCCCAGTCAAGCGGCATCGCCCTTACGGCCCTCATTGTCCTGGCCTACACGGTCCTAGGTGGATTTCTCGCGGTGTCCATCACCGATGTAGTGCAAGCGTGGTTCATGCTCGCAGCCCTAGTCACGATCCCGCTTGCAGCGCTCTTCGATCTAGGCGGCCTCGGAGTCGTGCGCGATCAGCTCGCCCAAATCGATCCCACACTGATCGATCCATTCGCCATCACCGCAGGCGCGCTCGTCGGCTTCCTCGGCATTGGCCTAGGCAGCCCCGGCCAACCGCACATCCTGGTGCGTTTCATGTCGATCCGCGACGAATACCAACTGCGCGCCGCCGCCTTCGTCGGAACCTTCTGGAACATCGTCATGGCCCTAGGAGCCGCCTCGATCGGCCTGGTAGCCCGCGCCCAGTTCACCTCCGTCAGCGCCCTGCCCGCCGCGGACCGCGAAAACGCCTACACGGCCCTGGCC
>JAKFYL010000260.1 GCA_021730845.1 Planctomycetota bacterium
CCAAGTGGCGATTTGGCGGTGCGTCATCGGATCGGCATTTCATGCGCACAGGAGCCGCGCGGCCAGGCCCCAAGCCCAGCTGCGATCGGCGAGCCAGGGGCTGGGCGGCATGCTGGCCGCACCTTCCAGCGGGCGCATTGAGCGCCGCACGCACGGAGCGTAGACTGCGCGCTTCTCCATTCGCTCCTTTCCACTGCCACACCAGCCTTGAGCCGCGATGCATCCATCGACGCGCGGGCCAACCAGCCCGCGACATCCTTGCCCAGCGGATGCCGCGTGGGTGCGGTGCTCTCGACGTACCACGCGGACGTCGGCCGTCAGATGCTGGACTCGGCGCGCGAAGAACTGCGCCGCTGTGGACTAGCCGAACAAGATTTCTTGGTGATCGAAGCGCCGGGCGCCTTCGAGTTGCCGATCGTGGCGCGCGCGCTTGCCGTGCGCGACGACGTGGCGGCGGTGTTGTGCTTTGGCGTGGTGATTCGGGGCGAGACCAGCCACGACGAATACGTGGCCGAAAGTGCGCGCGAGGGCATCTTGCGCGCCTCGCTGGACACCGACAAGCCCATCTTGTTCGGGGTCTTGACCTGCGCCAACGTGGAACAGGCGCGCGCGCGCAGCCAAAGCAGCGCGGACGGTGGCCGCTTCGACAAGGGTCGTGAAGTCGCGCGCGCTGCCGTCCAAACCTTGGCGGCCTTGCGCCTGGCGCGGCAGATCGGCGTGCGTGAGCCGGGCATGGGCTTTGCGCAGCCGGGGTCAGGTCCTGCGCGCAGCATGGGATTTGGTAGCACGCCCGCGGGCAAGAGTAGCGGGCGCAAGCCCGGCGAGGGAGCGTGAAGAAACGCACGCGGGGTCGGGAACTGGCGCTGCAACTCCTGTACCAAATGGACTTGCGTCGCAGCGACCTGGCGGACGAAGTCCAGCCTTTCCTGAAGACCGAGGAGGCTGACGGCGAGGCGCGCCAGTTCGCGCTGCGACTGGTAAAGGGCGTGCGCGAGAACCAAAGCGAAATCGACCAGCGCATCCAAGCCGTCGCGCAAAACTGGGACATCGGGCGCATGGCCTTGATCGACCGCAACGTGCTGCGCGTGGCGACCTACGAGCTCTTGTGGTGCAAGGACATTCCGCCCAAGGTGGCCATCAACGAGGCCATCGAGTTGGGCAAGCGCTATTCCACGCAGAATTCCGGCGCCTTCGTCAACGGCATCTTGGACAAGATCAAGTCGCTGGCCGCGCCCGGCCCGGAACTGTCTCTCGCTGGGCCCGCGAGCGAGAAGGATCCGGCTCCAGCCAGCGAGGCGCTGGACGAGGAACCGCTCTAGGACGCTCGCTTCTATGGGGCTTTTCGACCGACTCAAGGAAGGCTTGACGCGCACGCGCGCGGCGCTTTCGGACGGCATTTCGGCCATCTTTCGCGGAGGCCGGCCCATCGACGCGGCGCTGCTGGATGAATTCGAGGCCATGCTGCTGGCCGCGGACTTGGGCCCAGTGGCCGGTGAAGTGGTGTCGGAAGTTGCGCGCCTGCACGAGCGCGGCGAAATTCGCGGCGAATCCGAAGTGCGCCAGGTGTTGCGCCAAACCATGCTGGGCATCCTGGGCACGAACCACGGCGAAGTCAGCTTCGAGCAGCGGCCCACCGTGGTACTGGTGGTGGGAGTCAACGGCTCGGGCAAGACGACTTCGATCGCCAAGCTGGCCAGCCGCTTCCAAGCCCAAGGTCTGAGCGTGCTGCTGGGTGCGTGCGATACCTTTCGAGCCGCCGCCGCGGACCAGCTGGAGATTTGGTCCCAAAGAAGCGGCGCGCCGCTGGTGCGCGGGAAGGATGGAGCCGATCCGGCGTCCGTGGCTTTCGACTCGGTCGAAAGTGCCCTGGTCCTGGGCATGGATGTAGCCCTGATCGACACGGCCGGCCGACTGCACACCCAAAAGAACTTGATGCAGGAACTGGAAAAATTGCAGCGCGTGATCGCCAAGCGCTTGCCGGGCGCACCGCATGAAGTGTGGCTGGTGCTGGATGCGACCAACGGTCAAAACGCCATCGCCCAAGCGCGCATGTTCCTGGCTTCCGTAAGCGTCACAGGCTTGATCCTGACCAAAATGGACGGAACCGCACGCGGCGGCTCGCTGTTCGAAATCGCACGCGCCCTGGAGTTGCCGGTGCGCTACATCGGCACGGGTGAAGCGCTCGACCTGCTCGAACCGTTCGAGCCGCAAGCTTTCGTGGATGCCATCCTGGGAGCCGAAGGAGCGGCCGGCGAACGGCGCTAACCGGCCGGGTCCCCGCGCGACACTTCTGCCCAGCCTCGCCCCAAGAACCGCGCCATGAATCCGCGCACGCTCCCGCCCATGCTCGCGCGCCTTTCCGCGCTGGCGCAGCTCGCCCAAGCGCTGCTGGTTTTGTTGCCCGCACTGTACCTCGCCTGGCCCGGGCCAGGAGCTGTGCTCGCCGGCGACCCCGAACCGGAAATCACGGGTGCCGGACGCGCCGCTTTGGCGGCCTTGTTTCCCGCCGGCTTGGCGATCGTGCGCCGCGGTGAGCCGCGGCTGCGCGCCGGACTGCTGTGGATGGCGCTCTTGCTCGCTGGTTGGGTGAGCGCCAAGATCCATCCTCCAGTGGATAGCTTGGGCGCAAGTCGCGCTTGGCTCATCGCCGCTACGGCGACCGCCATGCTGGTCGCCGGCTCCACGCTGAATGTCGCCGGAAAGATGCTTCTGGCGCGCGCGCTGCCATTGTGCAGCTTGGCGCTGTGCGTGCCCGCGCTCCTGGACAACGGCGGGCAGTGGAGCGGCCCCTTGGGCAACAGCGGCGCGGCAGCCCAAACCGCGCTCCCACTCGCGCTGGCCGGAGTTTGGAATCTCGGCTCCGCGCCTCCCTGGCTGCGCGTGCTGAGTTGGACGGCCCTTGGCGCCTGTGGTCTGCACGCCGGGCTCGCGCCCGTGTGGGCTACGCCGGTCGTGAGCGTCGTGGTACTTGCACTGGCCGCACTGCTGGCGCTGCGCAACGGTTCCCAGCAAGTCCGATCCCAAGCGCTGCGCCGCGCGCTGGTCGGCGTGGTCGTGGTTTGCGGCGCGTTCGCGCTCGCCAAAGGTCTTTTTGCGAGTGGCAGCGCGGTTACGCCGATTGCGAGTTCGGTGCCGGCCGCTGAACAGGGAGTACCAACACCGCCGGAACCGCCCCCCGCTTCCGAATTCGCGGGTCTATCCGTTCGCGCCAGCATCGCGCGCGCAAGCTTGTCGATGCTGGCGGAGCACTGGACGCTGGGCATCGGAACTGGGCAGTTCGCGGCTCAGTTTCCGCCTTGGCGCGAGCCCCAAGAGATCGAAGTTTCGACCCACGCACGCCGCCTGCGGAACGTCGAAACCGAAGTCACCTTCCCGCACAACGACTGGCTCGTGGGTTGGGTCGAACTTGGTGTGATCGGCGGCGCGCTCTGGACGGGTTTCTTGATCGTCTTGGCCATGACGGCCGTGGCGGCCTTGCAGTCCTCGCCCGCGCGCGCCAGCTTGGGGCTTGCAACACTGGGATTCCTAGCCTTCGCCTTGGTGCGCGGGCCGCTGACCTACGATCCGGCCAGCGCCAGTCTGGCCTTCGGCATCTTTGGCGCGCTGCTCGCGCGCGAAGGTCCCAGCACGCCCAGGCCGCTGCGCGATCGCTTGTGCACCTACGGAGCTTTCTTGCTGCTGGCGCTGTCGGGGCAGCGCGCCCTGGGGATCGCCGCTTGCGGCCGCGAGCTCGCTGCGCTGTGGCCATTCGCGCTGCGCGGCTTGGATTCCGCGCAGCAATCGAAGCTCGAATTGGCGCTGCGGCTATGTCCGGACTCCCCCAGCGCACGCGCCTTCCTGGCGCGCGAACGCGCCCGCGCGAACCCAGGTTCCAATTCCTCGATCCGCGCTTGGCAATCCGTGCTGGAGGTTCGCCCGCACGCGCTGGAAGCCTTGCTGGGACTTTCCAAGGAACTCGCGTTGGCGCAACGACTGCAGGACGCCCGCGAGATCTTGGAGCAAGCCC
>JAKFYL010000032.1 GCA_021730845.1 Planctomycetota bacterium
GGCCCGATCGCTCCACAGGTGTCCGGGGGGATCAAGTTGGCGCCCGTGTCGCCGAACTGGCCGCCGATGAAGTTGGATAGCAGCGTGGGCGACGTTCCGCCGCCGCCCAACGTGGCGCCCTGCGTTCCCGAAGAGGCCGCGGGCGCTTGATCCAGGCCCGGAGGCACTTGCGGCGGCGGCACGACTTGAACCCCTGCCTGGGCGAAATTGCCCGTGCCCATGGGCCAAGTCAAGCCGGCGTAGTTCGTTCCAGTGAGCTTTTCGTGGAAGTCCAGGTCCTCGAAATCCAGCACCACGCTCTTGGCGGCGCCGTCCTTGGTTACTTGAAAGGTCAAGTCATCCAGCGCGAACCAGCCGCCGCCATCGATGGCCGGGCGTGCGCGGAATTCGACCGCGTCGACGCCCTTGAGTTGCATGGCGAAGTAGCTGGGGGTGCGCTCGATGTCTTCGAACCACCCCGTGCGCGCTACTTCGACGCCGTTCTTGAATCCCACCACGTAGATGCCGCTGGTCCACGAACCCATGGTTCCCTGGGCTGCGATCCACGCGCCATCCAAATCCACGCTTTGGCCAAAGCCCAGCCCCAGGTTCGTATCACCCCACGAATTCATGAGGTGCTTGGTGCCCGAGTGGGCGCCCTCGGCAAAGCGCATCGAAGGCACTTGCCACTCGCCCTGTGCGCCGTTGCGAGCTTTGGGGTTCGGACCATTCTCGAAGCCGATCAGCGCCTGGCGCGCGACGATTTGTGCCCAAGTTTCGATCACTGCTTCTCCGAGCGCTTCCGGCGGCAGCTTTTCTCCGGGGATGACGGCTCCCACGGGCAGACTGGGTTGTAGCTCGGCCGTTGCCGGCGCGCCCGGCTCAGGCATTTCGTTCGAGGTCTGCGCGGCGCAAACGGTTGCTAGCGAAGCCATTCCGAGCAGGCCGGATGCCAGCGCGCGGACAAGGGGGAGAGGGTGGTTGCGGGAGTGTTGCATGGAGACCGAAGGAAATGAGAAATCGGGGGAGAGTGGTGAGGACGCCGCGCGCGCGCTCGCGCGCAGGCGTCGCCCGTGGGGCTCGGCGCAGCCCGGATACGTTCCTACTTGAAGCTTACCCCAACTAGGAAAATCCAGTGGGGTGGCCAAGGGAACGCCGGCCGGAGCCATGCGGGAATGGTTTTCGCGCGCATGACCCAGCGTGCTATGACCGCGCTTTTGCGCGCAAGGCCGCGTGCGCCGCGGCCAGGCGCGCCACCGGCAGGCGGTGAGGCGAACACGAAACGTAGGCCAGCCCCAGATCGTGGCAAAAGGCGATCGAACGCGGGTCGCCCCCGTGCTCGCCGCAGATGCCAAGCTTCAGCTTCGGCCGGCTGCTGCGACCCTTTTCGCAGGCCATGCGCATCAGTGCTCCGACCCCCGGAAGATCGAGCGTCGCGAAGGGGTCCGCCGGCAGGATCTCGCGGTCCACGTACAGCGGCAAGAAGCGTCCGCCGTCGTCGCGTGAAATGCCGAACGTGGTTTGGGTCAAGTCGTTGGTCCCGAAGGAGAAGAACTCGGCTTCCTTGGCCACTTCGTCCGCCACCAGACAGGCGCGCGGCAACTCGATCATTGTTCCGACCAAGTAGGGAATCTTGAGCGAACGCTCGGCCAGGACCGCTTCCGCGGTCTCGCGCACGATGGCTGCCTGCAGCTCGAACTCACGCCGCGTACCGACCAGCGGGATCATGATTTCGGGCTCAACCGTGCGTCCCTTGCGGACCAGCACGTTGCAAGCGGCTTCCATCACCGCCCGCGCTTGCATGGCCGTGATTTCCGGAAACGTGATGCCCAGGCGGCAACCCCGGTGACCGAGCATGGGATTGAGTTCGGCGAGCTCCTGCACGCGCGCGCGCAATTTTTCCGGTGCCACCTCGAGTTTGCGCGACAGGTCGTGCAAGGCGGCGTCCTCGTGGGGCAAGAACTCGTGCAGCGGCGGATCCAGCGAGCGCACGGTCACGGGCCTGGGCGCCATCTCCTCGAAGATGCCTTCGAAGTCCGCGCGCTGCATGGGCAGGATCTTGTCCAAGGCCGCTTTGCGGCCGGCCTGGTCCGTGGCCAGGATCATCTCGCGCACCAGGTCGATCTTGGCGCCGTCGAAAAACATGTGCTCGGTGCGGCACAGTCCGATGCCCTGGGCGCCAAAGGCCACGGCCACGCGCGCCTGATCGGGCTGATCGGCGTTGGCGCGCACTTCGAGCGTGCGCACTTGGTCGGCCCATTGCATCAGTTTTTGGAACGCGCGCAGCACAGGTCCGGAAACGGGCTTTTCTCCGGCCGCCGGGAACAAGGCGCTCATCACTTCCGAGTTGCGCGTGGCGATTTGGCCTTCGAACACTTCTCCAGTGGAGCCGTCCAAGGAAATCCAGTCGCCCGCCTTGAGCACGCGGCCGCCCACGCGCACGCTGGAATTCTCGACGTCGAAATCCAGCTCGCCAGCGCCAGCCACGCACACCTTGCCCATCTGCCGTGCAACCAGGGCTGCGTGTGAGGTCATGCCTCCGCGCGCGGTCAAAATGCCGGCCGCGGCGCGCATGCCCTTGATGTCCTCGGGGCTGGTCTCTTGCCGCACCAGGATGACGCCCTCCTTGGCGCCTAGCCTTTCCGCTTGGCGTGGGTCGAACACCAGGCGCCCGGTGGCCGCGCCCGGTCCGGCATTGAGCCCCTTGGTGAGCAAGCGACCCGATTTGCGCGCGCGCGCGATTTCGCTGGGTTCGAACACCGGCTTGAGCAACTGGTCCAAGGCCTCAGCCTCGACTTTGAGCAAGGCTTCGTCCTTGGAGAGGATGCCTTCCTCGACCAAATCGACGGCGATGCGCGCGGCGGCGAAACCGGTGCGCTTGCCGTTGCGGCACTGCAGCATGTACAGCTTGCCTTCCTCGATCGTGAACTCGAGGTCTTGCATGTCGCGGTAGTGGCGCTCGAGCAAGGCTTGGATGCGCAGCAACTCGCGCCAACAGGCCGGCTGCAGTTGCTCCATGGTTTGGACGGGCTGCGGCGTGCGCAGTCCGGCCACCACGTCTTCGCCTTGGGCGTTCATGAGCAGCTCGCCGTAGAAGCGCTTTTCACCCGTGGCCGGATCGCGCGTGAAGCACACACCCGTGCCGGACGTCTCGCCCAGGTTGCCGAACACCATGGCGACGACGCTGACCGCCGTGCCCCAGGCCGCGGGAATGTGATTCATGGCCCGGTAGGCCACGGCGCGCTCGTTTTGCCAAGAGCGGAACACGGCGGCGATGGCGCCCCACAGTTGCACGCGCACGTCGCTGGGGAATTCCTGACCCGTTTCGCGGCGCACGATTTCGCGGTAGCGCAGGGCCAATTCGCGCATGTCTTCGCCAGACAGCTCGGTGTCGAGCAGCACCTTTCGCTCGCGCTTGAGTTGGTCCAAGGCCGCCCCGAATGGACTGGCGTGCTCCTCGCGGCGTGCCTTGAGACCTAGCACGACGTCCGCGTACATTTGCACGAATCGCCGGTAGGCGTCCCAGGCAAAGCGCGGGTTCTTGGAGCGCCGCGCCAGGCCTTCCACCGTGGCTTCGTTGAGGCCCAGGTTGAGCACCGTGTCCATCATGCCGGGCATGGACACGCGCGCGCCCGAGCGCACCGACACCAGCAGGGGATTGGCGGAATCGCCGAAACCTTTATCTTGGTCGCGCTCGAGTTCGAGAATGGCGCGTTCGACCTCTCGTTCCAGACCCTTGGGCCAGGTGTGGCCGCGCTCGTAGTAGTAGGCGCAAACTTCGGTGCTGATCGTGAAGCCGGGCGGCACGGGAAGCCCCAGCTTGCTCATCTCGGCGAGTCCCGCGCCTTTGCCGCCCAAGAGTTCCTTCATGGCGCCCGAGCCTTGCGCTCGGCCCTTGCCGAAGGAATACACGTATTGCGCTGGTCCAGCGGCAGCGCGCACGCCGCGCGTCGCCTTGGGAGCAAGTCCCTTTGCCGTCGCCGATTTGGCGCGCGGCTTCGCGCGCGCGGCTCGCGCCGGTT
>JAKFYL010000394.1 GCA_021730845.1 Planctomycetota bacterium
GCGAGTTCGCGCGCGAGCATCAACTCGAGTACGAGTGCGGTCAGGTACACGCGCGCGGCTTGCCCGAGCACGCCCCCGACCGAGAAGATGATCGTCACCGTGCGCCGCACGCTTTCGCCAAGGCGCGCGCCGATATAATCGTAGGGACTGTAGATCTCACGCTCGAAGTAGGCCGGCACCAGAATCCATGCCACCAGCGAGCGCGCGATCAACGATCCCACGAGACCCAACTGCAAATAGGTCAAGTTGCCGCCCGGGCCGGCCACCGTGGCCGGCAAGCCGATCAAGGTCACGGCGCTGATTTCGGTAGCGATGATCGATCCGGCCACCGCGTACCAGGGCAGTTTGCGTCCGCCCAAGAAGAAGTCTCGAATCGTCGCTTGCTTGCCGGACAGCCGGTGACCAATCCACGACGTCATGGCCATGGTCGCAACCAGGAGCAGCCAATCGGAGGCATTCATGGGGCGCTCAGCGATTGGCGCGGATAGGGGCGCCTTGGCGAGCCAGCGCGGCGGCGCCCAGTACGGCCGGTTCGGTCAGTTTCGAAGCCACCAGCCTGGGAACCGCAAGGCGCAAAGGCGCGAGTTGGCGCGCGAGCGCCGCTTGCAAATCCGTGCCCTGGGGCAAGTCCGACAGCAACACCTGCCAGAGCTTTTGGCCCAGGACAATGGTTTCCAGGGCTACGTGTTCGTGCTCCCACAAGCTGCGCGATCGCTGGGCAAGCAGCCAAACCAGGCCGTCCAGTCGCAGCGCGCGAAAGTCCGCGTCCCCGGCTTTCGGACCAGATGTCGACAAGGCCAGCAGCGACTCCAGGTTCCAGCCGCGGTATTGCAATTCGAACGCCTTGGGCCACACGCCCGGCCGCGCGTCCAAGGTGTGCATGCGCGCGCCCAGCCACAGCCCTTCCGCGAGGCCCGTACCTGCGTGCAGGACATAGCCGCTGCCCGGGCCGCAGAGGGCGCCCTGCGGCGAAGAGCATTCGGCCTGGGATGCGCACAGGCCATCGGAGAACAAGCCCGCCAGGTGCAAGAGAGGGTGGCCCATGGCTCGCAGCTTGGCCTCCACCGCATCCAAGAAACCAGGAATGCGCGGGCCGTTGCGCGCGACCACGATGCCGCGCGCGCTTTGGTCTTTCAGACCGTAGGCAGCGATGCCGCCCTGGACCACATGCACCGTGGCGCCGACCTTGCCGGCCGCTTGGAGTGCCTCATCCAGCACGGCGCAAGTCGCGTCGATCAGCATCACGCCCCGGGCCTTTTCCGCCGTGGAAAGCGCAGGCGCGCCTTGTTGCGCCCGTTGGATCGGCAACTCCAAGGGCGTGAAGGCCTGTGAGCGAGCGTGCCAGCGCTGGTACACCTCGCCCGCGGGTTCCAGGTACGCGCCGCTCTCCTGAAACCAGGCCGCGCGCACGCGCGATGCGCCGCAGTCAACGCCCAGCCACTTAGGTCCCTCCCCCATGCAGGGCGCTAGTCAACCGCGCCGGACCCTAGGAAACAACGATCTTGCTCCTTGTTCCGCGCCTGATCTCAGCGCACAGTGGCGGCCAAATGAACCCGCGCGCCCCCGAAACCCAATCCGATGCCCACCGCATCGCCGTGTACATCGATTTGGAGAACCTGGCCATCGGCGCGCGCGAGTCCAAGCTCGCCCGCTTCGACATCGATTTGGTGCTCCGGCGCCTGGTTGAGAAAGGGGACTTGGTGGTCAAGCGCGCGTACGCCGATTGGACGAACTTCACCGAATACAAGCGGCCCTTGCACGAGCATGCCATCGAGCTGATCGACATGCCCGGCAGCCGTATGACCGGCAAGAATTCCGCCGACATCAAGATGGCAGTGGACGCCATGGAGCTGGCGTACACCAAGCCCCACATCGACACGTTTACCTTGGTCTCGGGTGACAGCGACTTTTCGCCCTTGGTGTCCAAGTTGCGCGAGAACGGCAAGCACATCATCGGAGTCGGCGTCAAGCGCAGCTCCAGCGCGCTCTTGATCGACAACTGCGACGAGTTCTTGCTCTACGACGACCTGGCGCGCCGGCCGGCGCGCTCCTTGTCGCGCGACCTCGAAAAGTTGCCGCTCAAGAAGCAGGAGGCCTTTACGCTCATGCTCGATGCGATCGCGGCGCTGCAGCGCGAGAACAAGGAGCTCTACGGCTCGCTGGTGAAGGACACCATGAAGCGCAAACAGCCGCAGTTCAACGAGGAATACCATGGCTACTCCTCGTTCCAGCGCCTGCTCGAAGACGCGCAAAAGCAAAACCTGATCACCTTGCGCCGCGACCCGCGCGCGGGCACCTATGTGATCTCCGAGGTCCACGAGGACCTATGAGGATCCGCGAAGCCGCCGGAACCTAGCAGCCCGTGGTGAAAGTGGCTACTGCGGCGTGACCGGCCGCATGGTCGCGCCCACGTACACTTGGCGCGGGCGGCCGATGCGGAAGTCCGGATCGCGGCGCATTTCCAGCCACTGCGCCACCCATCCGGGCAAGCGCCCGATGGCGAACATGACCGTGAACATGTTGGTGGGAATTCCCAGCGCCTTGTAGATCACGCCCGAGTAGAAGTCGACGTTGGGATACAGCTTGCGCGAGACGAAGTACTCGTCCTTGAGCGCGATTTCCTCGAGCTTGCGCGCGATGTCGAACAGGCGCGCGGACGGGTGCGAGGGTCCGATCCGGTCCAGGATCTCGCTGCAGTAGCGCTTGAGAATCACGGCGCGCGGGTCGTGGCTCTTGTAGACGCGGTGGCCGAAACCCATCAAACGCGCGGTGTCGTTCTTGTCCTTGGCGCGCTGCACGAAACGCTCCGCGGAACCGTCGCCTTGGGCGATGGCTTCGAGCATTTCGATCACCATCTGGTTGGCACCGCCGTGCAAGGGGCCCCACAAGGCGCTGATTCCCGAGGACATGCAAGCGAACAAGTTGGCCTGGGAGCTGCCCACCATGCGCACCGTGCTGGTGGAGCAATTCTGCTCGTGGTCGGCGTGCAGGATCAGCAACAAATCCAGGGCCTTGGCGTGCAGCGGGTCGAGTTGGAACTCCTCGCAAGGATTGGAGAACATCATGCGCAAGAAGTTGGCGCAGTAGCTCAGGTCGTTGCGCGGATACACCGAGGGCTGACCCACGAAGTGCTTGTAGCTGGAGGCCGCGATTGTCGGCATCTTGGCGATCAAGCGAATGACGTTCTTGTGGATCGTCTCTTCGTTCTCGGCTTCCTGGTAGAAGGTCGCCAAGGCGCCGACGGCCGCGGCGCACACGGGCATGGGGTGAGCGTCCTTGGGCAAAGCACCGAAGAAGCGCACGAAATTTTCGTGCAGCATCGTGTGGTAGGTGACTTCCTTGGCGAAACCCTCGAGCTGGGCCTTGGCCGGCAGTTCACCGTGGATCAGGAGCCAGGCCACCTCCAAGAAGCTGGAGTGCTGGGCCAATTCTTCGATCGGGTAGCCGCGGTAGCGCAAGATTCCGGCTTCGCCGTCGATGAACGTAATCGCGCTCTTGCAGGCTCCCGTATTGCCAAAACCCGGATCGAAAGTGATCAGCCCGGTCTGGGAACGCAGTTTGCCGATGTCGACGGCCTTCTCGCCCTCGGATCCCACGATCAACGGGAGCTGGAAAGTCTTTCCACCATAGGAGAGTTCGGCAGTCTCTTGCGTGGTGGGAACGGTTCGGACGGTGCTCATGATCTGCAATGGGGAACTCGAGACAACGGCGCGGTCTGGTGAGTTTAGCGGCAAGCCCTGGTCCCTCTCCAAGCATTCCATGTCAGGTCTTTCGGTTCGCGAGGATTGGGGCAGGGATTCCTAGGGAAGACAATCCGACCTGGGTCCGGGCCCCTTGGGGCCCCCAAGCGGGGTAGGGTTTCCTGTTGCATCGGCCTGGAAGTGCGCACGGGTGGAGTCTTCTCGATTTCCTAGCAGAGGGGGTCCATGGGCGCACAAAGACCAGCATGGTGGGCCGGGCGTCCGTCCTCCCCTAGAATCTTCGCCCCTATATAT
>JAKFYL010000104.1 GCA_021730845.1 Planctomycetota bacterium
GGCCGTCGAGCACCTAGTGGCAGTGCACTGGCACAACGCGCGCGCGCGCGCCAAGCGTTGCAGGCCGTCCGCGCTCGCGGCGCAGTTACCCCGGCGCGCGAAATGCTCCCCGCAAAACTGGCCCACAGCAACACGCAAGACGTAGTGACCGGCTCCGATCTCGCTTGCCTAGCTAGTTCCGCGCGGCTGGGCGTGGCCAGCGCCGCCGACGTGAAGCTCGAGTTGACACGAGCGGATCTGCTTTCGGTCGAGAGTCTGCTCGAGGGCTCAAAGATTCCTGGACCTGCCCGGGTTTGGATCTACCTGGAGGCCTTCGACCGTTTGGCAACCGCGGACGATCCCAACGCGCTGGCGTTCGGCGTGGCGGTGCTCGATGCCCAGGAAGGCCACGTGCCTGCCTCGCGGCTCGAGCAAATCGGAGCTTGGTTGACGTCTGGACGGGTGGGCGTGCTCGCTTGTCCGGACGACGGGGAGCTGCTCGACCCTCGGGTGCCTGTGTGCACCCAGTGCGGGCGCATGCGCCGCGATTTCCGCCGCGTTTCACAGCCCATTTCGATGCCCTGATGCGCTAGCGCGCTGCGCTAGTGCTTCCACAGCGGGCTGTTCTCGGCCACCAGGACATCGAGCACTTCCTGAGCTTCGCGGTGGGATAGCTGCTGCAGTTCGGCTTCCAGCTGGTGCAGCACTTGGCGCGCCTGGTCGCGTTTGGGGCCCTCGCGCAGCAACTTGCGCACGTGCTGGGCTTTGACGGCATCCGTGCCGGCCTGCAGGGCAAACGCGGCCAGTCCGAGTTCGGGAGCCACGATGGAAAGGCCCTGCACCAGGCCGCGTAGGAGCGGGCGGGAATAGATGCGCCAGGTGCTGGGCTTCTTTTTGGCATGCGCGACCTGGCGCTGGATGCGGGTCAGGTGTTCGTGCACCTTGGCGCGCTCGTGGGGCTGTGCGAGACGCTCGAGGCCGGCAGTCAGTGCGTGCAGATCCTCGTGAACTTCGGCTCGAGTGCGGGCTACGGGAACCACGCGCGGTTGGTCGTGCTGTTCCGCGAAGCTCACTAGCAGCCGTCCGGCCTGGCTGGAGATGTCCAAGGCCTCCGGAGAGGAGCGCAGCGCCGCAGCATGCTCCAAGTGCATGTGGGTTCCGTCGAAATGCATGCGTTGTACGGAGGCCAGCAGCGCGCCGTCGGTACCCGGCTGGTTGATGGCGACCACGCACGCAAGCAGAATGTGCGCCGGCCCGTCAGGTGGATCGCGCAGCAAGTCGGCCATGGCGGACTCGCCTTGCAAGACAGCGTGCACGATGGCCGCGCGCACCAGGCGCCAGGGCGATGGGTCGGCGCGCAGCTGGGACAGACGGGCCGGACCGAAAAAAGCCGAGAGCTGGTCGAACCACGGGTGCCGTACCGCAGCCGTGGCTTCGGGTGCTTCGAGGAGCAGCGTCAAGGCGCCGCAACACGGAGAGGCCTTGCCGAACCGGTCGACCAGACCATGGGTCGAAGAGTGATCTTGGCGCAAGCGACCGACGTGGGCGACGAGTTCCACGACCAAGCGCCTAGCCGAATCGGGGCGCGATCCTCCGCTGAAATGTTCATCGGCCAGCGCAAG
The DNA here is from genome assembly GCA_021730845.1 of Planctomycetota bacterium. GTDB lineage: Bacteria > Planctomycetota > UBA1135 > UBA1135 > JAKFYL01. The sequence continues at coordinate 1,602 of JAKFYL010000104.1, forward strand.
GGCGCCCGGCTCGAAACGTCCGCCGAGATTGGCCACGGCAAACGTCCCGCGCGACCCGATCATCTGCAGCGCCGTCAGAGGGCGGGCCACGTCGCGGGCGAAGGCAGTGCGCACTTCCCCGAGGAACTCGTCCGAACAGGTGACGAGCATGGTCCCGACTTCGCCCCTTGGATGCATCGCCTGCGCCGCGCGGCGCAGCGTGCCGTGGAACACATCCAGGGACACTTCGACCCCCAGCAGCCGTTCCAAATCCAGGAACGCTTGGCCGGCCGAGACATGCGTTGTGTCTTCCATGGCTGCGCATCCTAGCTCGACAGCCCTTGGCGGATCGTTGGCCGGCGTCCACTTGGCGTTTCTGCCGCGATCCTGAATCCAAACGGGCCTGGTCGACGTACAGCCTCCGGGAAGTTCCGGCCGCAGTCGGAACCCGCTGCGTGACGCCATTGGAACCATCGAGGCCCGGGTTCCAGAGGCGACGACAGCGCCATTGTTCAGGGCCTTCGACCACACGTTCCATGCGACGAACCCACCTCACCGCTTGCATTTCGATCGGCAGCCTGGCCGCGCTCGGTTCCAGCGCGCTCCTACTCGCCTCCAGCCACCGCGAGGCTCCTCAGATCACGGAAATGCCCAAGCTCGACGCTACGGATTTCTACATGTTCCGCAGCTACGAAACCGGCCAGAGCGACAAGGTGATTCTGATCGCCAACTACCTTCCGCTCCAGGCACCCTATGGCGGTCCCAACTACTTCAGCTTGGATCCCGACGCGCTCTACGAAATCCACGTGGACAACAACGGGGATGCTCTGGAGGACATCACCTTCCAATTCCGCTTCTCCACGCGCCTGGAAGATGTGAAGTTGCCGATCGGCGTGGGCGCGAACCAGAAGCAAGTCTCGATCCCGCTGATCCAAGCAGGAACGATCGCGGCCGGCAACAACGCCAACCTGAATTCGAAGGAGTCCTACTCGCTCAAAGTGGTGTTCGGAGACCGCCGCAACGGCGTTGTGAACGATGTGTCGGTCACCGGAACCGGGGCCACGACGTTTACCAAGCCGGTCGACAACATCGGTACCAAGACCATCGCCGACTACAACGCGTACGCCGCTCAGTACATCTACCCGATCACTCTGCCCGGCGGCGCGCAGGGGCGAGTTTTCGTGGGCCAGCGCAAGGATCCCTTCGTGGTCAACTTGGGCGAGACCTTCGACCTGATCAACACCAACCCCTTGGGACCCGTCAACGGCGAGACCGACGACCTGGCCGACGCCAACGTCACCTCGTTGATCCTGGAAGTCCCGATTTCGTTCTTGGATGAAGTCAGCCCGACCATTGGTGGTTGGACCTCCGCCAGCGTGCGGCAAGCTCGGGTCGTCGATCCTACGCCCAATTTCGACGCGGTTTCGGGTGCTCAGTTGACCACGCTGGAAGGTGGAGCCTGGACCCAAGTGTCGCGCCTAGGCATGCCGCTAGTGAACGAAGTCGTGATCGGAGTCAAGGCCAAGGACCTGTTCAACTCCAGCGAGCCCAAGGACGACATCCAGTTCCTGGACTATGTCACGCACCCCACGCTTCCGGCGTTGATTGAAATTCTGTTTCCGGTGACTGCGCCCACCGCGATTCCGCGCAACGACTTGGTGCAGGTGTTCCTAACCGGCGTCCCGGGCCTCAATGAGACGACGACACCCTGCGAGATGCTGCGCCTGAACACCACGATCGCGCCGGTCGCCAAGGGTTCGCAGTCGAACTTGGGCGTGCTGGGTGCCGACACGGCAGGCTTCCCCAATGGTCGCCGGCCCGGCGACGACGTCGTCGACATGGCTCTGCGCGTGGTCATGGGCGTGCTCTTGCCGCTCGTCGACGCGCCCTCCGGCCAATTGCCTTACACGGATGGAGCTTTGGTCGACGACTCTTTCTTCGATGACACCTTCCCGTTCCTCAAGGCCCCGCTCGCGGGTTCCCCCAATTGATCCAGGCCTGGAAAGGGACCACGACCATGAACAACCATCTGCGTTTCCGCTGCTGGCCGGTCATCGTTCTCGCTCTAGTGGCCGCAAGCTGCTCCAGCGGGGGCGGCGGCGGGGACGACAAGCCCAGCTTTGCCACCTTCGTCAAAAAGCAGATCCAAGAGACCGCCGAAACCACCGAACCGGTCGAAATCACGGGCAAGAAGTTCGCTTTCCCCAAGCAGGAAAGCGCCTTCAACGACATTCTGCCAGCCCCATAGGGGCCCGGCGGAGCGAACCCCTCTAGCAATGGAGGCGATGCGAGTGGGTCCGGTACCTGTCGGTCCGGTACCAGTCGGTCCGGTACCAGTCGGTCCGGTACCAGTCGGTCCGGTACCTGTCGGTCCGGTAC
>JAKFYL010000175.1 GCA_021730845.1 Planctomycetota bacterium
GGTCGTCGCACACGCGCGCGTGCAGCTTGGTTCCGCGCATGACGCCCGCGGGCAGATCCCACATCCCTAGGAATGGATGGGTGCCTGCGTCCAGGGCCTCGCCGGCGAAATTCGCGAGCACGGCGAGCACTTCCCCGGAAGGCAGCGCAGCGACGCTTTCGACTTGGGCCGTGGCGCAATCGCGCCCGTTATGCGCGGAGAAAAAGCGCAGCCGAGCGCCAGGGAAATAGCGCTCTGGAACACCGCCGTGGAAACTCGCAACGTGCTTTCCGCCAGCGTCGTTGCGCAGCAGAAAACCCGGATGGTCCAAGTGCGCGCTGAAGGCCAGGGGCAGCGGCTTTGGCGGCGTTGAGCTCGCAGCACCACCGCGGTACGTGACGAGCAAGTTAGCGCTGGCATCCAGTCGGACCTGAAACTCCGGGCGACCGGCGAAACGGCGGCGCACGCGCAAGAGCACGAAATCCTCGGCATAGGGCGCCGTCGGCGCCGAGAGCAGGTCGCCGACGATGGCCAGCGCGCGTTCGCGCTCCGCGCGCCCCAGAACGCCGCGATCCGTCTTGGGCAGCGCGAATCGCGCAGGGGCCAAGGGCACGAACTCCTGCGCGGGCCCGTGCATGCTCTTAGGTACCCCACTCGTAAAAGCCGCGTCCCGACTTCTTGCCCAATTCGCCGCGCGCGACTTTCTCGCGCAGGATTGCCGGCGGCTGGAAATTGGGGCCGATTTCGCGGCTCAAGTACTCGGCGATCGCCAAGCGCACGTCCAGCCCAACCAAGTCGGTCAGTCGCAAGGGCCCCATGGGAAAGCCGTAACCCAGCACCATGGCTTTGTCGATGTCTTCGGCGCTTGCGACACCTTGCTCGAGCATGCGCATGGCTTCCAGCCCGATGACCAAACCCAGGCGCGAGGAGGCAAAGCCAGGCGAATCGCGCACGTCGATCGGCTCCTTGCCGATGCGCCGCGCCAAGTCCAGCGCGCAAGTTGCGGCGGCCGCGCTGGTCTGCTTGGCGCGCACGACTTCCACCAATTTCATCAGGTGCACGGGATTGAAGAAGTGCATCCCCACCACGCGCTCCGGAGTACGGCACGCAGCGGCAATTTGCGAAATCGAAAGCGAAGAGGTGTTGGTGGCCAGCAGCACACCGGCAGCAGTACTCGCATCCAAGCGCGCGAACAAATCCGTCTTGAGCTCCATACGTTCGGGCACGGCTTCGATCACGACTTGCGCGCCCGCGGCGGCCTGCTCGAGGTGCACCGAGCCGCTTAGCAACGCCAGGGCCCGGTCGCGATCGGGAGCGGCCAATTTGCCCTTCTCGACGCCCTTGTCCAAATTCGAGCGAATGGCGGCTAGACCGCGCTCGACACAGGCCGCATCGATATCCACCAACGTGGCGGCGATCCCCGCTTGGGCCAGCACTTGGGCGATTCCATGGCCCATCGTGCCCGCGCCTACCACCACCGCGCGATGAATCTGTGCTGCGTTCAACGGCCTACCTCCAATACGATCTTGCCGGCAACTTGCCGTGACTCGAGCAGAGCGTGGGCCTCGCTGGCACGCGCCAGAGGCAACACGCGATCGACGGCGACGCGGTAGATGCCCGCGGCCAGTTTCTGAAAGATGACGGGCAGCGCCGTGCGCGGCCCCATGGTCGAACCAAGTACGCTCAAGTTCTTGATGAACACATGCGGCAACAAGAGCGACACCTTCGGGCCGGTCGTGGCGCCGCAAGTCACGAGCCGTCCATTGCGCGCCAAGGAACGCATGGAGCCGTCCCAAGTCGCCGGCCCGACATGCTCGACCACGATATCGGCGCCGCGACCTTTGGTCAGCGTCTTGACTTCCTTCTCCCAACCTTCTTTCGAAGAGTCGACCGGGATTGCGCCCAGATCCTCGACCAAAGCACGCTTGGCCGGCGTGCTCCCGGTCGCGAGCACGCTGCAGCCCAAGTCGCGCGCGATTTGGATCGCCGCCGACCCCACTCCGCTAGCACCAGCCAAGACCAGCACCTGTTCGCCAGCTTTGGCCTGGGCGCGCGAAATGAGCAGGCCCCAAGCCGTCAGGAAGGCCAGGGGCGCCGCGGCTGCTTGCACTGGATCCAGTCCCGCCGGCAGCGCAAACACGTACTTGGCCGGCAGGGCCACGAATTCGCAATCCAGTCCATCGAAATGTTCGCCGCGGATGGCGTAGTCGTCCGACAGATGATCCATGCCCGCCAAGTCATGGGCCGACTTTCCCGAACTGACCCCCGGTTCGATGACCACGCGCTGCCCCACCTTCAAACCGCTGACGCCTGGGCCTAGCGCTGCGATCTCGCCGGTTCCATCGCAGCCCAAGATGCGCGGGAAAGGGATCTTCACGCCGGGCATGCCGCGCCGCACCCACAGATCCAAGTGATTAACGGAAACGCCCAAGACGCGCACCAAGACCTCACCGGCTTTGGGCTCGGGCGTTTGGATTTCGTCACAACTCAGAACCTCGGGACCGCCGTGGGCGTGGATGCGAATAGCTTTCATGACGAGCTGTGCGCGCCGGATCAATGACCGCGAAACTGAGCCTTGCGCTTTTCGACGAAGGCAGCAATGCCCTCGCTTGCATCGCTGGAGGCGAACAACTTGGCTTGCAGCTCACGCTCGAGCGCCAATCCGGCGTCGAGGGGCAAATCCGCACCGCCTTGCACCGCGAGCTTGATGTGACCCACGCTCATGGCGGCTTTGCCGGGCGTGCAGAAACCGTGCGCATACTCGAGCACGCCTGCAAGGAACTCGGCATCGGTTGCTTCGTCGCGCAGTGCATCGACCAGGCCCATTTCCTTGGCTTCGGCGTAGTCCACCAGCCGTCCGCTGGCCATGAGTTCGATCGCGCGGCTCTTGCCAAGCAGGCGCACCAGTCGCTGCGTCCCGCCGGTGCCGGGCAAGACGCCCAAGGAAACTTCGGGCAGGCCGCAGCGTCCCGAACCACGGCGCGCGACGCGCAGATCGCAGGCTAGAGCAATTTCCAGGCCCCCGCCGACGCAATGGCCACTGAGTGCGGCAATGACCAGCTTGGGTGTTCGCTCGAGGCGCTGCAGGGTCTCGTTGGCGTGCAGGCAAAAGGCGTACTTGAAGGCGGGTGAAACCCCGTGAAGCATGCCGATGTCCGCTCCGGCGCAAAAAAACTTCTCGCCTTGCCCGGCCAAGACGATGGCTTGCACCGAGTCGTCGAAACGCGCCTCCAGGATGGCCTGGTCGAGGTCGCGCATCATCTCGTAGGAGTAGCCGTTGGCCGGCGGATTGGTCAAGGTGATCAGCGCGACGCCGTCGGCCGTCGCGTACGTCGCCTTGCCGTGGGTCAGAGCGCACGTATTTTGGAACGAACGAGTGGGGTTCACGCGCCCAATCATAGCGGCGACTTCAAGCAGAATGGCCAAGAGCGATGGCCAAGAGGCAACTTCCCACGGCACCGAGTAGCACAAGGACCGCGCCCAGGAGCACGCGCTGCTTGCCCAGGCTGGGACCATTGAGTCGCTGCTCCCGCACCAGCCCCACGCTCATCAATCCCACACCCAGCGCCGCCACGGCGCACAGCGACAAGCCCAGGCGCAACGGCCCTTGCCACGCGCCGGTCCCCGCCAAGTAGCCCAGCGCCGCGCCGATCGCAAGCGGCAGACACAAGCTACCCATCCAATACAGGATGCGAGCGCGGCGCAGCGCAGCGAAATCGACACCGCCGCCGGATTCCGGCCCGCGATCCGAGGGGATCAAGTCCATGCTCCTGTCAGGCGAGCAGCGGGCGGCCCAAGGCCGCCTCGACCGCAGCAACCAGTTCGCCGGATCCGATCAAGTGCCGCGCCGCTTCGATGTCGGGATGCAAATAGCGATCGCGATCCAGAGCAGGCACTCGTTGACGCAAGACCGTGTAGGCAGCATGCGCTCCCACGCCGGCCCGCAAACGGGCGTTGAATTAGCGCGCTTGCGCGCCAC
>JAKFYL010000088.1 GCA_021730845.1 Planctomycetota bacterium
GTTGGGGCTTGCGCGCCTGTGGCCGAACGTCCCTAGAAAATGAAACCTGGAGTACCATGAGAAGCTTGCAGCCTAGATCCGCCCCTCCCCCCGCGTAGCTCGTGCCGGATGCATTCGGTGCTTCCCACGGACGCGCATGCCAGCTCGTGGCCGGTTCGCGTTCCTGCTGCTGGGCTTCTTCAGCGTGACCATGCTGGGTCGTGCCCAAGACACGTGTGAGCGGTACCTTTCTGCCTGGGTGCATCCGACCCACGGAAACGACAGCACGGCCCAGTTCGGCGACCCAAACCTGCCGTTCAAGAAGCTTCAGACGGCAATCGATGCCGCGCACCTCTCCTTGGCGCAGCACTTTGTTCCCGGGCCTTTTCCTCCCGCTGAGCCAGAAACATTCCCGACCCAAGCCATCATCTATGCGATGCCCGGTTTGTATGGTCCCCATGGAACTAGCATCAGCTCCAGCGACACACTTCCGATCGCCATGAGGGATCGCGTCCACGTCCAAGGAGTGGGCGCGCGGCGGTGCGTGATTCGAGCAGACACCGTCGGCTCGACAACGAATCCGCCCACGGTCCTCGTTCCCTGCTCGAGCAGCGCAACGCCAGCTAGCACTGGCGTTCCCTTCGGCCCCGTGGTGCTGGTGGACTTCCAACACGCCAGCAAGTACAGCCCGTACTTCCTGCCATCCAATCCCAACCCGCTAGCACTTCCGTGGATGAACCATCCTGAAGCGCCCGAGGTGTTTGACGGCTTCACTTTGCAAGGCGGCAAAGTGCAGGTCTCCTTCGCGAATCAGGCGCTTGGCGTGGCCCAATCCAATCCCAAACCGCTGCAGGGAAGAGTCAGCAATTGTCTGTTCGACATGCGCCATCAACTTTCCACGGAGACAGGTACTTTGTGCGGCCCCTCTGTGGGAGTGCTGGTCAGTCCGCACTTTTTCAATGGCGGAGGCACCGGCGCAGGCTACTTCGAGATCAAAGCCCACATCCTGAACAACACGTTCATCATGTACGACGCCATTTCCCAGCTCCAGGCGCGAGATCAGGCGATTGGCATTCTGGATGTTTGCAACTGGGGCCCGCTGAGCGCGATTCATGTCGACCCCATTGCAACCTTCCGCGGAATATCGCCCATCGGAGTCCAGAACAACATCTTCCGCACTCCGCCGGACTTTGCCGCCTGGGCTACAACGGGTGCGCCGCAAGTTGCAGCCATGGTCGGCGTGTCGGGAGTCAGCACGACCGTTCGAAACTTCGGATCCACGGATGCCTACGTCCAGACCAACGCCTTCGCGCCGTTGCGTGCGAATACCTATGTTTGGACCATGGTCGACCCGGGTACGGATCCATGCAACCCCTGGAATTGGGCGTGCGGCAATCAACCTCCGCTCACCCAGCATTGGATCAGTTCGGTTCCGGAAGTGAGCGCTCCTGCCGGGTTTTTTACCTTTGGGGGAGCGGGTACCACCGAGCCATTGTTCCAGACCACCGGTGTGGCAGCAGTGCTTCCCGCGCCAAGACCGGCGATCACGCTGTTCAACGGGGCGAATCCTCCACCGGCCGGAGCGGCGCAGGAGTATGACCCCGTTTTCGTCGGCGAGACGATGGCTTTCGTGCTTCCCAATCCTCCGTATGCAGGCTACCGGGACTACCGTCTGGTTCCTGGCTCACCGATGGTTGATCAAGGCCGGCTGTATCGATTCAACGAAATCGCAAACGGCACGGTCTTTGGCGAAAGCGCCTGCCCAGACATCAAGATGGCCGACTACGACGGCGAAGGCTATGGCAACAGGCGCGTCATTCGCCAGCCGGACGTGGGTTTCGACGAGGCCAACGTGTTCATCATGTGCGGCAACTACGCCAACCACGACAACAGCCACAACCTGCCGCCTCGCAATGGAACGACGCCGATCTTCAACGCGGCGGTGGGAACTGGCCAGCAGCTTCGCTACGTGATGATCCCCAATCTGCTGCCGGGCTCGGGGCCAGCGGGTCCGAGCTTTGCCGGCTCCCAGATGAAGTTCTGGGCCGTGGAGCAGACGCCGACATCAGCCCCGGAATGGAGCAAGGCTTGGACCCAGCCTCCCGGCACGCTAGCGAGTGCAATCTACGACGCAAACAAGGAGACGTTCTTCCAGCTGCAGTACATCAACTTCAACAACAACCCGCCTTACGTGTCCAACCCGGGCTGGCAGCAGGATGTGGCGGCTCTTGCGAACTTTCATACCCGCACGTTTGGCACGACTACTCCATCATTCACCAATCAACCGGACGTTAAATTCTACCTGATCGAGCCCCTGGCAGACGACTCGGAAGGAGCAACTGCTGGCTCCTGGTTCAATTCTCAAATCGAACTCTTGATGGCGGGTAACGGCCCAGAGCTCATGAGCAACCTCCAGGCGGAGTACCGATGATCATGGCTAGTCCTTTTGCTTTCGTGCCCCAAGCCGCCCTTGGTGCCTTCGCGCTCTGCTCGATGATCGGCGAGCTGGGGGCCGCGACGCTTCAGCACTCCGAGAAAGAAGTTCTCTATCTTCGACGGGATCACATCTCGACGTGCGCGCGAATCGACCCGAGTACCGGCCATCGACTAGAGGTCATTCCTCTGTTCGAAGCTGTCCAAATGGGAAATCTCTCAAACCCCTGGATGGGGCGCTTTTACTACGCTGGCAGAACTGGATTTTCACCGCGCATGATGTTTTGCGGGTTGAACCCTGCAGATGGCAGCACAGACTCGGTTGTTCCCATCGGCATCAAAGGCGGCACCAGCTTTACGGTCGTGGATTGTCACCCCGTTACTGGTCAGTTTTGGGGCAGCATAGAACACAAGCTCTTCAAGCACGACTGGTCCACGAACTCGTGGACATTGGTCGGGACCATAACGGGAACACAGTTCGGCGGGGTGTCTGCCATTGGCATTTCCCGGGACGGGACCTGCTATGTGCACGACTATTCCAACCCGATAGCCTTCTTCTACAAGCTTGACCTCCAAACTGCCCATGCGACGTTGATCGCAAGCATCCCGATGTCGCCGGGAAACTTCAGTGACTTGGCGTTCGATTCCCAGAACAGGATGTGGGCCACCTATGTCGACGGTGGACCGAAACGCGGCGTCTACACCATCGATTTGCAGGCGCAGACTGCAACCAAGATGTTTGTGGACCAGTTGGATTTGGAGATCCTGTCGGGAGCAAGCCTTACGTTCATGAACGACTCGCCAGCGCGTGGGTACTGCTCGCCAGCGCCAGATGCGTCGGGGTGTGTTCCTTCGCTCGCCTGGTCGGGGTTCGCGGACGCGTACTCGCGCAAGGGCTACAAGCTCACCGCGACGGGCGTTCGCAACAACCTCTTCGGTGTGCTGCTGTACGGAACGAATGGTCCGGCTAGCAGACCATTCTTGGGAGGCACCTTGTGCCTTGCGCCGCCCTACAGCATTGGGCCCGTCGTGCATTCCGGCGGAAGCAGCGGCGCTGGGATCGACTGTACGGGCACGTTCGAAGTCGACTTCAATTCGATCATGTACCAAAACGGACTGACCAATCTCGCTGGTACGCTAGTCCAAGCGCAGTGGATCGGCCGCGAGGGTTCGCCGTCCGGCTCGGGAACCCACACCATGAGCAGCGCGGTCGAGTTCAGCGTGTTCTAGCCACAGCGTGTTCTCGTGCAAGGTTCTCCCCATGCCGAACTCAAGCGCTGGGCTGGTCGTACAATTCTTGTCCGACCAGCCCGGCTGCGATGACGTCCTCCAGTGTGGCAACGGCGTTAGCGGTCGTATGCAGCTAGTCGCGCCGCGGATCGGCGGGGCAGTCTCCAATGGGATTGTTGCCGCCGGCGCAATTCGCCGGCTGCAACCAAAGCAAGATTGGCTAGGGCTCTAGCGCGGCGCTAGCAGCGCGTATTTGCGGCGCAGCGTAGCGCTGAACGGGCCGGGCGGCTGGTTGAAGAAG
>JAKFYL010000335.1 GCA_021730845.1 Planctomycetota bacterium
TCCTACTGGACGGTAGCCGCTCACCCAGCCGCATCAGGAGTCGAACACGGTGGACGTCAGGGGCGCGCAGATGAACCGACGGGGCTAGCTGCTGTGAGCTTCCCCCCTTGCCCCAAAGTCCGCCGCCAAACCCTTTGCAAAACGAGGTTTGGGCGATCCCGCTCGATGCAACTACCATCGCGTCGGCGGCGGGCTCCTGGCCAAGAGCTCGATCTAGCGGTCGACCAGCACCTTGACCAGATCTCCGTTCAAGTCGACCCACACCAAGTCTCCATCCGGCCGCACGAAGACGTACCCGCGCGGGCCCAGTCTCGAGAACACGGATGGATAATTGATGGTCTCGACCAAACAGCTTCGCTGCGTGTCGAGGTCAAGGATCAAGATCGGCCCGGTTGCCTGTTTCACCGGCCGCAGCGAGACGACTCGTAAGCCGTCGCCCGACCGGATCCATGAAACGCTCCATTGCCGATTGTTCCAGGGCTCGTGCAGGAAATCTCCGCTGGCCGTATCGATCGCGTAGGTGAATTGCTGACCACGCACCAAGGCGCCGGAACCGCCGTCGGATGGGTCCAGGCTAGTGGCCGCATCGGCCGGTAGCAACAATTGTTCTTCGCCATCCTCCAAATTGAATTGCACGATGCGATCGCGTTCGTGCACGAGGATCAAGCCGGGTTGCGGCGTTGGCAATACGCGCCATGCGACCAAGTACGCCTGCTCAGGGTCGACGAAACATGCCTCCAGCCCGCGCTCCGGCCAGCGAACGGTCGTCGTCGTGCGGTCCGAGTGTTCTCGCTGCGACTCCACTTCCGCCCAAGCCTGCATGGAAGAATGCGGAATTTCGCGCACAAGGTCGAGCACGCTGGTTTCGCCCAACGCCTCCAGCTGCAGGGTCGCTCCATCTAGACTCACGCGCGTGACTGGTGCCTTTCCCTCCTGAGAAACGTCCCCGTAATCGGCCTGAAGGACGTACAGCGGTTGGCTATCGTTCCACAAGGCCGGGCGGCCGTTGAAGCGCGCGCCGAGCAAATGGCCCGGATGGGCCGCAAGTGTCCGCGCACCACTGTCGACATCGAGCAACCAAACTGCAAATGGGGGATCTTGCCGGCTTTGACGCTCCCGCCCAACCGTGAGCGCTAGGAAGCGGCCATCCGCGCTCGATGTCAAGCCGAAATAGAGCAGGTCGGGACTCTCTAGGTCAACGTTCCAACGTTGCCGTACCGCCAATGCAGAAGCGGCAGTTGTGCCCAGGAGCAGCATGAGCAGCGGAGTGAGCGCCCAGCAAAGGCGCACGTTGCGCGAGCCCAAACGCCGCTGGCCACGCGCGAAAGCAAGTCCCGCTACGCCCCAAAGCAGCAAGGCGCCGCCCGCGCCAAGCACCCAAGGAGACCCAACGGCTTGCGGCAGCAGCGAGACGACGAACGCCACCTGCGAGACAAGGCCACTAGCCAGTGCCAAGAGACCACCTACAGCAACCAGCGCTATCAACAACGCAGCTAGCGCATTCTCGACCAAATTTGACACAAAGAAAGTGGCGCTCACCACGAATAGGCCCAGCGGGATCCAGCCCGCAAGATCGGTCAGCCCAGCCTCGAAATGTGCCCACGTTGCAGCGCTGCCGACCGTCGCTTGAAGCGCAAGTTCGAATCCAAGCAGCCAAGCCAGTTGGAGCAGCGCGGCCGAGCCTGCATAGAGAGATCGCGCCAGCCACAGTTGCCAGGGAGCTACGGGCAAGAGCGCCAGGGTTGCCAGATGTCCGCTTGCTCGGTCGCTTGCCAGCGCATCAGCAGCAAAATACACCGACCACAACGCCGTCAACAGCGCGACCGTCAGCGCCGCCGCCTGTGCATTTGCCGCGGGAGCCGGGAAGTACATCTGCACGCCTGCCAGGATCAGCGCACCCAAGAAGGCCCCCGCACACAAGGCCGCGCGCGCGCCGCGCAGTTGCCACAAAATCAAATGCCTCAACGCGTTCATGCCACGGACTCCATGTTCGCTGCCGAACGAATCAGCGCTTCCAGATCCAGCCCGCCCGACGGCGAGCGCGCCAGCTCCTCGAGCGGACCCGCGCGCGAAATGCGCCCGTCCTCCAAGACGGCGAGGCGATCGGCCAGGCGCTCCACATCCGCCAGCGAGTGGCTGGCGAACAGGATTCCATGACTAGTCTCACTCGCATGTGCCAAGAGCGCCGTGCTCAGCGCGCGCCTGGAGTCAGCGTCCAGTCCAGAAAAGGGCTCATCGAGCATTACCAACCGCGGCCTAAAGGCGAGCGCGGCGATGAGCGCCAATTTCGTGCGACCACCTTTGGACAGTTCCCCGATCCGTTGCCTTGGATCGAGTTCCAAGCTCTGCACAAGTTCGCTTTCGCGCGCCGCGCTCCAGCTGCCGTGAAAGCGCGCCACCAGGCGCAACCAATCACAGCCGCGCGCGCGGGCCGGCAGATCGAGCCGGTCAGGCACGTAACCCACCTGGTCGCGCACGCGCGCACCCTGCCGCGACGCATCGAGCCCCAGCACGCGCACGTTTCCCGCGCCAGCCACCAAGGCCCCGACCAAGACACGCAGCAAGGTCGACTTGCCAGCGCCGTTGGCGCCCACGAGCGCCGTGATGCTCCCACAAGGCACCGTGAGGTCCAGATCCCGCAGCACCATCCGGCGTCCAAAGCGCACTCTCAGTCCGCGCGCGTCGATCAAGTTCGATGCCTGCATCATCCTGCAACTCCTTGGACTCCAGAGCTCGCCACGCGCCCACGGGCGCGCTCGAACCAGCTGCCCACCTGCTCGTCACTCAGTCCGGCAGCGCGCGCCGCCGCGACCCAGCGCTCCAACTCGGCGCGCAGCTCCAGGTCGCGCACGGCCAAACAGTGCTCGCGCGCCGCCGGCGCGACGAACACACCATCACCCGGCCGCGTTTCCAACACGCCCTCGCGCTCGAGCTCGCGCCAAACCTTGCCGACCGTGTTGGGGTTGACCAAGGCCTGCTGCGCCAATTGGCGCACCGATGGCAATCGCTGCCCCGCCACGAGCGACCCAGCCGCAATGGCAAGGCGCACTTGCTCCGCGAGTTGCTCGCTAGGGCACTTGTCGGCCTTGGGGTCGACAACGATCGAAAGCCTGGTCCACACAGACCCGTCCTATCGAACTAGGACGGTGACACGCTGGAGGGAAAACTCTTCCGAGCCTCCAGGCCTAAGACACTAAGGCGAACAAGAAAACGACCGCTGCCCGCGGCTCGTTCCCTCGCACTCGTTGTCGAAGGAGCGACCCGCGCGGCGTTCAGGATGAAACTCGATCTTGCAGTTCGACCACGACCGCCGACCTGTCCGACGAAGCCCAATCCCCACGCTTCCCGATGAGCGGCCCATCTCGGCCAGGAAAGTACCCCCGGCGGGAATCGAACCTGCAACCTCAGCTTTAGGAAGGGGCGGCTCTACCGCCGGAAGTCGTGGGTTGAGTGGTTGGTTACGTCGTCGGTGGTTCGGCGCGGAAGGGTATCGGAAGGCGTTGCGGTGGTTCGGGGGTCGAGGGCTTGGGGTCGCCGGTGAGGTTTAGGGCTTCGCCTCGGGATCGAGGATCCAAGCCCCTAGGTCGGCCTCGGCGGCGACTTCCAACCAGCGCTCGTCGCGCGTAAGGAGCCGCCGATTGCCCTGGAGGTAGGCGAAGCACTCCAGGTCTCCCCAGTCGTTCGCCTTCGGGGTGTACTTGGTCGCGCAGTTCAGGACGTAGCGGGCGTAGGCGCGCACGTACGGCTGAAGTAGCCCACCCACCCGCACTAGCTCCTCATCGGTCGTTTCCCCGGGCGGCGAGTCGAGGTTCAGCGCGGCACGAACCCGCGTTCCGAGGGCTGTGTAGCGTTCGATCTCCGGAAGCTTGGCAGCGTCAGCGAACGGCTTTGCCCGCTCCTTGCTCGCGTACTTGGCACGCTTGCGC
>JAKFYL010000171.1 GCA_021730845.1 Planctomycetota bacterium
GCCCATGCCCCCACCCCGATGCATTCCAGGCAGGGACCCAACCGCATCCCCACCGCCGGCGGCCATCCCGCTCTGGGCATAGCCGGGTAGGCACAGCGCGCAGGCGAGCAAGCCCGCAAGGGCCAGGCCCTGCGAACGCTTGGACCCCATTCGAAGCACAGCAACCAATTGAGAAACGGTCTTCACCTTAAAACTCCAGGCAGGAAGTGTCCGCGCCGGTCTCGAACTCGAGCAAGCCGCGCGGCTCTTGGGGCGCTTCGGCTGCTCTGGCATCGCCGGCTTGGAACAATTCGGGGCAAGTCGCAAGCAGCGCCTGCGCGAAACTAGGTCGGGTTTCCACCGACGATTGGATGGTCTGGGATTGGCTCACGAGTTCGGCGACGTAGGCCGCGCTCTGTGCGTGCTCGTCGAGCAAGCGCCGCAGCGAAGCCAGCGCTTGGTCCTCGTTCCCCAAGGCAAGTTGCTGCACCGCGATGTTGAAGCCCACGAAGAAAAAACGCTCGTCGCGGCGCTCCAGTCCGGACATGCGCACCCAGCGGAAACATGCCAGCGCGCTCCTGTGATCGCCCTCTTGGACGTGCAGGAGCCCCAGTTGCGTGGCCGCGTGCCCGCGGTTGACATCGCTGAGCGCGCCGCGGAACACCTCGCGGAATTCCTTCGAAGCGGCCATGCGTTTGTTCTCGCGCGCGTTCACCCAGGCGCGATAGATGCGCGCCTCTTCGTGCGTCGGGTCGGCGCGAATGGCTTCGTTCAGGAGTTGTTTGCCCTTCTCCAGGGGCTGCTCGATCTGCTTGAGCCGTCCATTGAGCCAGTGCCGCGCCTCGGTCCAGTCGACGCCCGAGCGCTGGGCCTCGGCGCTGCTGAGCACGCCGTCGACGAAACCACGACCGTGAATCTGGGTCGATTCCACGGGCACGACGCTTTCGAACACGCGTGTGCGGAAGCCGGGGTCCATGGCGGCCAGTACGTACGCCTTGCCGAGTTGATAGAAAATCGTGGCCAAACGCTGCACGACCTCGATCGAACGCACGTGGCTTCCCCATTCGGTGCCCGTGAGCATGGCCACGCGCGCCATGAGCCGCGCCGGATCGCTGACGTCGCGGTGCATTTCCACGCACTGGCGCACTTGGCTGAAGAAGGTGCGGCAGGTTTCACACGCTTCCAGGTGCAGCATGGCTCCCGCGGCGGCGCGCTCCTCGAGCTCGCCGTCGACCAGGCACGAAAGGTCGAACTGGAATCGGTCGCAAATGGTGACCAGCGCGCCGGCCCCCGCCGGGTCGTTGTCGCCTGAAAACGGACCCATGTTGGTACTCATACTGGGTTTGCTCCCTCGGAGGTAGTCGAGCTGGCCGTGCCAGTCACCGGTTTGACGGAGCTCTTGCACGGCATATGGATCGAGGCCGGTTTGGCGCTATCGGTCGGGGACAGGCGCAGGGACGCCGCGGCGGGGCCCTCGATTCGACCCTCGCGGGCGGGCCGCAGGTCGACTGGCTGCTGCTCGAACACCCGGCCCATGGCGCGCTGGATTTTTCTCCGCGCGCGGAAGATCACCATCTTGAGGTTCTCGAGCTTGATGCCCAGTTGGCTCGCCGCGTCCTTGTAGCTGACTTCGTCGACCTCCACCAGGCGGATGGCGGCGCGTTCGCGTTCCGAAAGCATGGAATAGAAACGCAAGTACAAGTGCAGATAGGTCACGTAGACCCGGCCGCAGCTGCGCGCATCCTCGAATTCCATGGCACTGCCTTCGGGACTGGAGGTGCGCGGCTGCGCGTACTCGGACAAGTCCTCGAACGGCACTTCCGTGCGGCTGCTGCGGCCTTGGGAGCGCAGGTGCTTGAGCACCGTATTGCGCACGATCATGGCCGACCAAGCCCGGAACGCGTCGTCGCGCTCGGCGCTGAATCGGTGCGGGTAGCGATAGACGTTGAAAAAGACCTCCTGCAACACGTCGCGCGGATCCGAGCCGCTGGCAAAGCGCCGCAAGGTTGCAGCCACCTGCATCAGCAGATGGGGCGACGTGATCTCGTATAGGAGGCTGAACGCGCCGCGCGACGCGCGCGTGCGGAACACCTCCATCAGGCGCGTCGAAAGTTGGTCTCGAAGTCGCTCCCCATCCAGGGCGGCATTGTCCAGCAGAGCGCACAGGCCCTGTTCGGCCTGGCGGCCGATCTCGGGTCGCAGCGCTGCGATGCGCGCCCGCAGGGCGGATCGGGCAGCGGCTGTGCCTAGCTGGCAATTCTCCGTCACGCGGCCAAGTGCCGCGTCCGTGGAGTCCACAGGGGAGCCGGTCGCGTCGCGTCCAGCACCAAGCATCGTCGGAGCCTTTGGGGTGTGAGGGAGGGTGGCCTTGGCGCTAGGCGGAGGGAAGGGGTTCTTCCCTCGAGGAGGGGACCAGGCGCGGCAGCCGGCTGCCTAGAGTAACTCTAGGAGCACAGA
The DNA here is from genome assembly GCA_021730845.1 of Planctomycetota bacterium. Taxonomy (GTDB): domain Bacteria; phylum Planctomycetota; class UBA1135; order UBA1135; genus JAKFYL01. The sequence goes on from JAKFYL010000171.1 coordinate 2,437, forward strand.
ATGAGCCGGTTACCAAGCCCGGAGCGGTTCCTTTTTCTCGGATTTATTTTTGGCCCCGGCCCGTCCCGAGCCTGGGTCTGGCCCATCGCGAAGTCGAATGGCGAAGAACTGGGGACCGGCGGAGGGTATCGAGGGGTCGGATCCAGGCCAAGAGGCACAGGCCGCGGCCAGTTCACACCGCAGGCAGGGTGTTAGGCAAATGTTCAGGTACGGGATCACTCTGGGACCGTCGCGCCAGTGCCGGCCAACGCGTAGATCACGCGGCCGTCGGGCGCGAGCGAGAGACGCTCGACCTAGATTCGGAGGGCGATCGATGGGTAAGCCCCGGTCTCGCGCAGCGTGATCGGAACGACCCGGTGGGTCGTTCCCAAGGGGATCCCTGCACACACGCTCGAGTCCCTCACGGTCGGCGGCCTCGATCCGAACCTTCGCGTGCAGCAAGTACCGTTCGAGGTCGCAGCACAGCTCGCCAAGCATGAAGAGCGGCCAATCACCACCGCCGCGGCGGCCGATCCGCTCCACCGCGGCCCCGCGCTGCCCAGCGAGCGACACGCGGCCCTGGACCGAAGACGCGCTGGCGTAGTCATGCTCGCGCGCGTTCTTCGCCGCCGCGCCGATTCAGCAGTTCGCCGCGCGCACGCCGCGCACCTTGTTCGCCGCCATGGCCGAGCCGATGCCGGCCCGTCGATCACGATGCCGACGTCGGCGTTCTTCTTCGCGACCGCCGCGGCGACCGCGCGCGCGAGGTCGGTCACGATCGCGACGCGCGGAATACGAAACGTCCCGCCGTGATCGACCATCGCTAGCATTTCCGCCGCTGCGAGGTCCGGCCCGCGCCAGAACTTCTTCGCCGCGACTTCCACATCGAGCCGCAACGGCTCCTCGCCCGGCTCGACCGTGACGAACACCCCCGCCGTGCGTCCGGCCCGCGCTTCTTGCCCCCGCTAAGCGAGGACGCGCCCGAAGACGCGCTCCGCCAGCGCTCGGACGTCGATGGGGTTCGACAGGGGGGCGCGGGTCTATCCGCGATGGGTCGGCCGTGCAATCAGGGCCCCTCAGCCGATCAGATCCCCACCCCACAACCGCTGCGCGAAGTGCCGGTACGGGAGGACTTCGATTCCGTCGTCGGTGCGCCGCGCGCGCTCCTCGAGGCAGCCGAGGAAGCGGCGCTTCACGCGCGGGTGATCGCGCGCGAGTTCGCGCAGTCCCTTCAGGTGGTCGTCGGTCACGCGGGACGCACTCTTGGCTTCGAAGGCGAACTCCATGTCGTTCACCACGAAGTCGACCTCGGTCCCGCCCGAGAGCCTCCAGAAGGCGAGGTCGTACTGGAGTCCCGTGTAGCACTTGTGGGCGGTGAGCTCGTGCTGGACCCAGCTCTCGAACGCCTTGCCGAAGAGCTCCGAGCCCGGTTGGAGCCGGCCCCTCTTGGTCAGTAGGTTCACGACGCCGACATCGGCGAAGTAGAACTTCGGCGACTGGACGATG
>JAKFYL010000395.1 GCA_021730845.1 Planctomycetota bacterium
ACACGTCGGACACGGAATTCGGATCGAGCACATCGAGGTTGTCCGAGGCCGACGTGAAACTCAGGTAGCGGCCGTCGAAGTTGATCGAGGGCAAGCCGCTAGCGCCGTTGCCTTCAACGCCGGAACTGGAAACGCTCACGCGCGTCACGGCGCCATTCGCGAGCTCGTGCACGAACACGTCCCACTCGTTGTTGCCATCGACGGCCACGAGGTTGTTCGCATCGCTGTAGAAAGCCACGCAACTGCCGCCGCCCGCGACCGAAGGACCGCCGCCCGTGCCGTTACCCTCCGCGCCGGCGGAATCGACGTTCAAACGGCGCGTTTGGGCGAGCCAGCGATCGCGCAAGAAAGCATCGCGCTTGCCGTTCTGATCGCCGGGCACCAAATCCGACGCAAAGCTGACGAAAGCCACGTAGCGCCCATCCGCGGAAATGGATGTTTCCCAGGAGTCGTCGTTGCCTACGCCGCCGGCCATGGAAACGGAGGCGAGTTCAGGCAGTTGCGCAAAAGGCGCAACGGCAGTCAGGGCCGACGCGCTCAGGCACGCTGCGCAAGCAGTCCGCCGAATCAAGGTCCATGCAGTGGGGCCCATGGAACTACTCTAACGCAGCTCGAGCGAACGGGGCCGTCGCTCACGCAGCCCACCCTTAACTTCACCCCTAGGGCGCTGGCTGCCCTCCCTCGAGGGCCGCGCGCAAATGGCCGTGGTGCATGGCGAGTAGCGCCCTCGCCGCCGCCGGCGAAAGGCGCAAGGCCTGCATGAGCACGGCCACCTTGAGTTCGCCGCCAGCCTCGCCAAGGACTGCTTTCGCTCGCGAACGTTCGAGCTTGGTAATGGCGCACAAGATGCGCTCGGCGCGATCGGTGAGCTTCCTGTTGGCACCGGCGGCCAGATCGACCATCCAATGGCTGTAGACCTTGCCCATTTGCGCCATGGTCAAGGTCGAAAAGGCGTTGAGCACCAGCTTGGTCGCCGTGCCGGCCTTGAGGCGCGTGCTGCCGGTCAAGAACTCTGGCCCCGTGGGCACGCGAATCGAAACGTCCGCGCGGTCCGCCGCCTGTTCGCGCGGCACGCAGGCCAAAAAGACCGTGTGCGCCTTGCAGCGCGCGGCGTATTCCAAGGCGCCGTGCACGTAGGGCGTGGTTCCACTGGCAGCGATGCCGAACACCAAATCCAGGGGGCCCAGTTTGCGTCCGGCGAGATCGCGCTCGGCCGCGTGCGGATCGTCTTCCACGCCTTCGATCGCCTGACGCAGCGCGCGCTCGCCGCCGGCGATGACGCCTTGAAACAACTGGGGATCGCAGCCGAACGTCGGCGGAAGTTCGGCCGCATCGAGCGCACCGAGCCGGCCGCTGGTTCCCGCGCCCACATAGAACACGCGCCCGCCGCGCTTGAGGCACGTGACGGCAAGCTCCACGGCGCGCGCGATGTCCTGCCGCGCGGCTTCCAGCGCGGCATGGATTTCGCGGTCGCAGGCCTGCATGCGCGCGAGGGCTTCGGCGATCGGCAGTCGATCCAAGTCCACCGAGCGCTGATGGGCGGTTTCGGATAGCAACTGGCCGCGCGAGTGCGGGTCACCCTGCAACTCACCCTGGATCATGGGACGCTCACTCACGCTTGCGCCCTGGGGTCTAGTTCCGCTTCGCTGGCCCACATGGATCGCCCCAGGCTTAGGCCTCCGTCGACGACCAGGCATTCCCCGGTGATGTACGCACAGGCGGGCGAGAGCAAGTACAGGCAATGCGAGGCAACTTCGTCCGCCGTCGCCAGTCGCTGCATGGGAATCTGTTCTTCCAAGCGCTTGCGCTGAGCTGCGTGGGGCCACAAGTTCGCCGCTGCACCAGCGGAGTGGAAGGGACCAGGCGCGATGGCATTGACGCGCACGCCGCGCGCGGCCCATTCGACCGCCAGCGAACGCGTCATGGCCAGCACGCCGGCCTTGGCGCTGGCGGAATGCACCACCCAAGGCATGCCGGTCCAGGCGTAGGTGGCGACGATGTTCAGAATCGAACCGCTACCCTTGGCCAGCATCGAACGCGAGAAATAGCGCGTGCAATAAAACGTCCCGTCCAGGGCGATGCCGACCACAGCGCGCCAGGCGCGCGCCGACAAGCGTTCGCTAGGGCACAAAAAGTTGCCCGCAGCGTTGTTGACCAAGATGTCGATCTCCTGGGCGCGTTCCCGGCATTCCTGCGCCGCGCGTTCGACCTGCGCCGGTTCGCGCACGTCCAGGACCAGAGATTGAATGTCCCAGCCGCGCGTCTTTGCCTCCGCGAGCAACGCAGCATGGTGCGCGGCGTCGCGCGAAGCGACCACCACCGCCGCGCCCAGTTGCGCCAAGCCGCGGCTGATTTCAAGGCCCAGGCCCGTACCGCCTCCGGTCACCAGGGCGCGGCGTCCCGCGAACGTCCCCGCGGGCAACCAGCGCGCCGCGCTCACTCCGAGGCTTGTACTTGCCATGGCTACGAGCCTGCGCATCTGCCGCAGGGCGATCAAGGCTGCAGCAACGAGCGGGCCCGAGTTTTTGGGTTCCAGGCGCGGCGTGGGGTGGACCGGGCGCCTTGGTGCCAAGGAAAATGCCGCTCGGTGCACTGGAAGCTGCACTGGAGCGAACGCTACCGTGGCGCGATGAAATCCAGTTGGATCGGACTGCTCTTGTGCCTGGCCGCGCCGGTGGCATGGATCGCGACACTCGATCAGCCCTTCCTGCGCCGGACGGGATTGGCGGCTTTCGTACTGTGCGCCCTGGGCCTGGCGCTCTTGTGGCAGGGGAAAACAAAAGACGGCCGCAAGCGCTCGAGCGTGATGCTCGGCCTTGGAGCAGCCGTGACTTTGCTCTTGGTGCTCGGCGGCTTCGTCTTGACGCGCCTGCCGGCGGCGGGATTCTCGCAGCGCTTCGCGAGCCAAGACGCGAAGGCGCAAGCCTTTGAACTGCCGGACCAAACGGGCCAGAGCGTGGCCCTGTCTGGCGTCTTGGAAAAAGGCCCGGTGCTGCTGGTGTTCTACCGCGGCAGTTGGTGACTGGTCTGCCGCTCGGAACTCCGAGGTCTCGGAGAGGTGCAAGCGGAACTGGAAAAGCGCGGCGGCACGATCTTGGCGATCAGCGTCGACACCCCGGCTGAGAATTTGCAAGTCGTTCAGTCTCAGAAGCTGGGCTTTCGGATCCTCTCGGACCAGTCGCGAGCCGTGACAAGCTCGTACGGTCTGCTGCACGAAGGCGGCGGGCCGGATGGGGGAGACATACCCGTGCCCGCCATGCTGCTCCTGCGCTCCGACGCCAGCGTGACCTGGAAGCACGTGTCCAAGATGGTGGTCGATCGCGTCGATCCATCCGACGTCGTGGCGGCCGTGCGGGCGTTGTAGAGTCAGTCGTCGAGCCGGAGCGGTTCGCCGAGCAGAGCTTCCGCCGAACAAACCCAGGGATGGGACTATGACTTCTTGATGCGACGGCTCTTTGGGAGGACCAACCGGCTAGAGGAGGCCATCCGGCCAGAAACGTGGCCGGCCGTCAGACGCTGGCCCCCTTCGGCCCTTGCGGCTTGTGGGAGTCGGCGTAGAGTTGGGTTGGCGCTGGCCCATTTCCTCCGTGCGACCTCGCGGGCCAGCTCCAAGCAGAATCTTGCCACACCATCAGGTCGCGCGCGTTCTCTAGAAGGAGCTTCTCGGCCATGAATCTTCGCGCAGCTCGCGGCCCGCTAACGGCCCGCAATTTGCTCTCTCTCTCTCTCTCTCTGCTGTCTAGCGCTCGTAGCTAGTCTTGCGCCGCCTGCCGCTGCGCAGTCGACTCCCGTGCTGCTTCCATCTCCCGACGAAAACTGGGACGGCGAGACCTGGGACATCGCCGGTCCTACAGAGGCTCAGTCCTCCAACCCGGCGAACGAACGCGTCTGGATCGCCCAAGGCCGAAAGCGT
>JAKFYL010000139.1 GCA_021730845.1 Planctomycetota bacterium
GGCTATCGAAAGTGATGACTTTGCCGCATTGGACTACCCAGCCCGTTTCGCCCGGCAGCAATGCGGCGATGGGTCTGGGTGGATGCGAGGCGCTGTCCGCTGCGTGAGCCACGGCTGTCTGCGAAGGGGGTCGCGCGACGCTCGAACACGCGGCCAAGGCCGCGGCCAACGCGCCGAGTCCTGCGGTGCGCAAGGCGGCGGACCCTTGCGGGTGCCGAGACTTCGGGCGAGCTCCCATGCGAAACTAGAACTTGCGACCCTTGGCGGCCTCGTAGACCAGACGCCCTTCGATGTACACGGCTTCGACGGAAGTGCGCGGATCCGACGGATCGCCGGTGATGACCAGCAGGTCGGCTTCCTTGCCCGCTTCGACGCTGCCTACCAGGTGGTCGATGCCTGCAGCCTTGGCTGGAACGATGGTCAGACCGCGCACGGTTTGCGGCAAGTCGTTGCGCATGCCGTAGCGCGCGCCCATGCTCGACTGCAAGAAAAGTTCTTCCGCTGGAATGACCGGACAGTCCGTGTTGAAGCCGATCATGTCCTGCCCCATTTCCTGGTAGCCGGCCGCTAGCCCGTGGATGCGGTCGCCACGGCCGGCGTTGCTGCCGAGCCAGCCGCGCATTTGGGGTGTATCCACAACGCGTGGGCCGATGATCGACGGTACGCCCATTTTCTTGGCCAAGGCGCCCGTCAACCAGCCTCCGATCTCAGAGTGGTCGGTGTAGACCGGCAAACCGAACTCCCCCTTGATCATGGTCAGCGTGGTGAGCACGACTTGGTAGACCTGCGTGTGCACCGAGCACTGGGTCCGTCCGCCGACGAGTTCGGGGAACACATCGAAATACGGATCACGCTCCACCTTTGGGCCGGCTCCTTGATCGCCCGCCTCGCGCGCTTTGGCGTAGGCCACACCGCGGCGGAACATGCGCCGCAAATTGTAGTTCTCTACAGACTTGCCGACGCCAACCGTCCAGCCCTCCGGGTTGCCCCATTGAGCAATCTTGAGCGACCCCGGAGAGCGAATCAGTGCGTCTTCGTATTCGGGCAGGCCCGTCTTGAAGAGCACCCCCTGGCCACTGGAGTTGGTACCCGAGCCGGGGATGTACAACATGGTCGTCACGCCGCCCGCCACAGCTCGCTGCAATGCCGGGTTGCGTGGGATCACCGAGGCCTGCACGCGCAGCTCCGGATTGATCAAATGGACGCCGTCGTTGATGTCAAACGTGCCGGCGATGTGGGTGTGCAGGTCAACCATACCCGGCATGAGCCAGCGCTCGCCGAGGTCAACCACCGCATAGCCCACCGGGATAGGCGTCTCGTCCGCAGGCCCCACGCGTTCGATTTTCCCGTCCTTGACGATCACCACTCCGTGGTTGATCACTTGCTCGCCCTCGAATTGGGCGGTCAAGATCTTGGTGGCGCGCAAGGCCAGCCCCGGCCCGCCGACCTGGCCCGGCGTGGGAGCGCTGTCCTGCAGGGCGCCCACTCGAGCGCTCGCCGCCGCCGGCAAAACAAGGACCAACACGGCGGCCTTGGCGCGCCGACTCCATTTCTGCATGGCGCCCATCAGCGCACCTCCTCCCCGTCGACCCAGGTGCGCAATACGCGCGTCGCCGGTTCGAGCGGCGGACCATCGAGCAAGATCACATCGGCGTCGTAACCTTCGGCCAACATGCCGACACGCGCCGAGATATGCGCCAATCTCGCCGCGTCGCTGGTCAAAGCTCGCAGCGCGTCGGCCGGGCTCATGCCGCTGGCTACCGCGTAGGCCGCCATGACCCACAAGTCCGCGGCGCCTTCCTCTGCGTCGCTGTGGAAGGCCACGGGAACGCCCGCGTCCGTGAGTTCCGTGTGCAGATTGCGTTCGCCTGCCAACCCGGTGGTCGAATCGAACTCGAAGATCTGGTGCGGCAGAATCGCTCCCGCGATTCTGTCCTTGATCTGATCGACGACCAGACACACTTCCGGGTGTCCCATCAGCACCGGCCGAATGCCCGCGTCGGCGAAGGCTTGCACGGCTTCCAAGACCTCGTCGCGTCGATCGACATCCACGAGCACCCCGGCCTTGCCTTGCATGGCCAAGCGCAACGGCTCGAGCTTGAGATCGATGCCCGGCTCCTTGGGCTTGCCTTTGGGCTCCGCGGGTTTCTCCGCCTCCGGCTTGCGCAGCTCAGGCCGCACCGCCTTGGGGACTTCCTTCGACTTGCGCTCAGCAGTGAACGCGAACTCCTCGCCGGCCGCGGAGAGTTTGCCCTCCAATTTTCCCTGCTTGGGCGTGCCGTCGACGCGCACCCACCCGCGCTGGGCCAGGCCGGCCAAATGGAATTGCTTGTCCGCAAACGTTCCGGCGACGAGCACGAGTTCCTTGGAAACCGCGTTGCAGCGCACGCTGCCCGTCACTTTGTCGCCAGCAAGTTCCAGCTGCAGCCGGATGAGCTTGGATTCCGCCTCGGATTCCCCGGTCCACGTGCCCTCCCAAACTCCGGTGACAGGATCCGCCTCGGCGACTTCCTTGTCCTTGGAATCGCCTTTCTTCTTTTCGTCCGACTTCTTGGCGTCCTTGTTCTCTTCCTTCTTCTCCGGCGGCTTGGCGTCGCCGGAGGGTTCCTTCTTGTCGTCCTTCTTCCCTTCCTTGCCGTCGTCGGTTCCGTCGGCCTTGGCCTTTTCGGCCTCGGCGGCAGGAGCTTTCGATGCCGGAGAGGCGTTCCACTTGGCTAGCGCCGCGTCGTATTCATTCCATTTCTTGGCGTAGACCGCGGCCTTTTCCAGTAGCTCGCGCGCTTTCTTGCCTGATTCGGTGCGATTGCGATCCGACCACGCGATGCGCACCATGGCCGGGTCGGCCAAGATCATGCGCTCCAAGTTGTTGGACGCGGGCTTGTAGGCGGCTAGCGGCGTCCCGGAGTTGCTCGAGCCTGGGGAACCCAGCAAGACCGTGGTCACACCGGCCTGAGCCACGCGCCGATCGACCTCATCGCCCGGCTCGATCACGCGCGACCAACGGAAGTCCGCCGCGAGCACCTTGCTGGAGCCTTCCAGCCCTAAGTGCCCTAGCGCGTCGATCAATCCAGGCATCGCGGCCTTGGCGCGCACGGTTTTGGCTCCACTGGGTCGCGAGACGCGTTCGGAAACTTCGACGATGCGCCCGTCCTTGACCGCGATCTGGCCAGGTCGCATGACCTTGCCGTCGCCGATGTGCAACTCTTCGACTTCGAACACCACCGGCGGCGGCTTGGGTTTGGCAGCGCTCTTGCCTTTGCGCGCGCCTAGAGCCCCGGAACCTCCCAGCCCGCTGCCCAGGGAGCTAGCCTTGGCACCACCTGCCGCCGAACTTTCCCAACCTTCGAACGCGACCACGCCGTCGACCCAAGTTGCTACCACGCCTGCGTTCGAGATTGGATCGCCGCTCAGCACCACGAAGTCCGCGTCCTTGCCGGGCCGCAGACTGCCTACGCGCTGGTCGACACCCAAGATTTCGGCCGCTCCAAGCGTGATGGCGCGCAAGGCGGCCGCCGGATCCAGTCCACCGCGGCAAGCAAGGCCGGCGGCGAAACGCAGATCCCGCGGTGAGGCGTGATCGGGGGTCGAAATCGCCAGACGCACGCCGGCTGTGGTCAATTCCGCTGCGCCTTCGTAGCTGGGCCAGACAGCGTCGTCATCTTGTCCCAATTCGCGGCCCGAGCCGCGTTGACCCTCGCTCTCATCGGATTGGACGACTTGTCCATCGACGACAAAGGTGAATCCTCCGCCGCGTACGGGCGCCCTAGCCGGCGGATAATCGACAACTAGGATCACGGACGCGCCGGCGGCTGCGATCTCCGAGGCGATTTCCTTGCACTGGGCGGCGCCGTCGATCACCAACGGCACGGAGTTGGCACTCGAAAAGCCGAGCAGGGCTGTCTC
>JAKFYL010000084.1 GCA_021730845.1 Planctomycetota bacterium
ATTTCGCTGGGCCGACGACCGCGGCGCGCTCGACAAGCTGCGCGAGGAGATCGGAGAACTGGAAGAAGTCGTGCGCGCGGCCGTGCCCGCTGGAACGCGCGACGTGCGGCTCGAAGCCAGTGCGCGCGCGAAAATCGAGCACGAGTTGGGCGACGTCCTGATCGCGGCCGTGTTTCTTGGCAACTACCTGGGCGTGGATCCCGAAGTTGCCGCGCGCCAAGCTCTGCGGCGCTTCGAGTCGCGCTTTCGCGATATGGAGCAAACGCTTGGGCGCACGCTGACGGATTGCAGCCTTTCCGAACTGATGGCGGCTTGGAAATTGGCCAAGAGCAAGGAAGCGCCAGCGAGCTAGTGGACTTTGACTCTGGTCGCACGCACGCGAGGTGCAATTTCGCGAGGATGGCACAGCCCATCCCACTAGTGCCGCGCACCAACGGAGCTCAGCGCATCGACTTAGCCACGGGTCCGCGCACGGACGCGAACGGCTACCGACCTGGGATCCTGTCGACTCCGGCCCATTGCGTCAGCCGGGTCACGAATTGCTGCAGGCAGTAGTCGCGCAGCATCCAGGCCGCTTCCCGTAGTCTCTAGGCCAGGGAAGAGTCGGAGCCGGCGCCCTACCGAGGGGTTTGTTCCTCCGGCCGGGGGCCGCCAGCGTATGCTGGGTGCAGTTTCTTGGCGGTTTTTTAGAGCCATTGGACGTGCGCGGTTGGAAGGCCACTAGCGGTAGCGTCAATTGGCTCCCTTCTCTCAACTCCTCCCTACTGCTCATGTCCCAATCCTCTCTGATCGGTTTACGCGGAGCCGCTCTCCTTGGAGCCGCGATTTTCACCTCCGACTTGGCGCTGTGCCAAGGTCTGATCCAAACCCAGGGCGTCGTCATCGCCGCCGAGGGCATGAGTGTGCCTGGCATTCCAGGCGCGGTCTTCGCTGGGCCTTCGGCCTTCGACAGTTCGGTGATCGACGAGACCGGCAAGTCCTTTTTTCGCGCGCGAGTCATTGGGCCCGGCATCACGTCGCTCAACGAGCGCGGCCTGTTCTATGGATCGAGTCCCGCCGACTTGGCGCTAGTCATCCAAGGCGGGGATCCGGCGCCTGGTTTGCCTGGAGTAACGCTGAATTCAGCCAGTGCCAGCGGCATCAACGGCACCGTGCGCCTGAGTCCCGACGGAGAAATGATGTGGGCCAGCGCACTTTCAGGGCTCGGCGTCAGCATGACCAATGACACCGCTTTTTTCGTTGGCAAGCCCGGCAACTTCGTCGTCGCCGTCCGCGAAGGCGATCCCGCTCCCGGCACTGCCGGTGCAGTGTTCAGCTCGAGTTTCAGTTCGTTGAGCCAGCAGTTCACGATGCTCGACCGCGCCGGTCGCGTGCTGTTCCGCAGCACGCTTGCGGGCGGCGACGTGGTCGGTACCACGAACAATGAAGCCTGGTTCTACGGTTTCCCGGGCGCCTTGCAGCTCATTATGCGCAAGGGAGAAACCACGCCGGGCGGGCAAGTGATCGAGAGCCTGGGCTTTGTGTGCCAGTCCAACGCCGCGGGCCAAGTTCTAGTCGAAACGAACCTGTCCACGACCCTGGGTACGCCTCCTGCAACGACCGCCAACGATCGTTCGCTGTGGATCGTGAACACCGGCACGCTTACCAAGACCCTCGTGCTTCGAGAAGGCGACGCCGCGCCCGGAACCGTAGGTGCCACGTTCAGCGCGCCCGCGGATGCCTGGACGGTCAACGCCTCGATCTGCGGGCTCACGGCCGCGGGCGATTGCATGGTGGCGGCCACATTGAATGGCGGCGACACAACTATCAGCGTCAACGACCAGGCGCTGTACCGCATATCGACGACCGGCAAGTCGCTGCTGGTGCGCAAGGGAGACCCGGCCACGGGCACGGACGGAGTCTTCAGCGTTTTCAACGTTTCGAGCATTCGCCTGAGCGAGACGGGATTCTCTTTCCAAGGGGGGATCAGCGGCGGAACATCGACGCCTACCGATGATTCAGGCATGTGGGTGGGCTCGAGTGCGGGCCTCGCCCTGATTGCGCGCGAGGGCAACGTTGCTCCGGGCACGACAGGCGGCGCCTTGATCGGAGAAGTCACTTCTCTACCGGTCAATGCGCTCACGATTCCAGGCCAGCTTTTCTTCCAGTTGAGCCTGGTCGGCGGTATCGGAGGTAGCGCTTGGTATGCCTGGGACGTGAACAACGGACTCGTTGCGGTATCTTTGGTCAACGACCAAATCGAGACGCTGCCCACCGTTTTCAAGATGATCGGGAGCTTCGGAACGGTTCAGTTCAGCAACACCAACAACGTGGCCCTGTCCACGGGTCACGACGGCTTGGCGACAACGCGGCTGGGATTCACGGATGGAACCAGCGGCGTGGCGACCGTGCAACTCCCACCCTTTGGCCCCACGGTGTATTGCAAGGCCAACCCCACTTCCCAGGGCTGCACGCCGGCCATCGCTTCCTCAGGGATTCCCAGCGCTTCGGCCGGCAGCGGGTTCTCGATCTCGTGCACGAACATGGTGCCGCAGACCAACGGCCTCATGTTCTACAGCCTGCTCGGGCCGACCAATCTGCCGTTCCTGGATGGCATCCTGTGCGTTCAGCCTCCGCTGATCCGCACCCCGATCCAGAACAGTGGGGGAGCCGCGGCCTGCTCGGGTGTGTTCAGCTTGGACTTCAACGCCTTCATCGCCCTCGGTAGCGACCCAGGGCTCGTGCAGGGCGCCCAAGTTTGGACCGAATTCTGGGGCCGCGACAGCGCAGCGCCCAGCACCACCAGCTTGAGCGACGCACTGGCCTTCACGATCGGCCTGTAGCCCGAGCTTTGGATTTGGTTCATGGGGCTTTGCGCCTATGATGCGCAAAGCCCCATGACCACCACTTTTCCATGCCGGCGATTCTGAACGTCGACGGCCTGTTCAAGGTTCACCAGGAGGGCAGCGCTCCGGTGCTCAAGGACGTCAGTTTCACCGTCGAACACGGCGAATTCGTGTGCGTCATGGGCCCCAGCGGTTCCGGCAAGTCGACGCTGTTGCATTTGGTTTCGGGCCTGGACCAGCCGTCCGGAGGGCGCGTGCAGCTGGCCGGGCGCATGTTGCACGAGCTCTCGGACCGCGAACGCACGCTGCTCCGTCGGGAAAAGGTCGCGCACGTATTTCAGTTCTTCAATTTGCTGCCCAACTTGACCGTGTTCGAGAACGTGGGGCTGCCTTTGGCCATCGCCGGCGAACGGCCCGAGAACCACGAAGCCAAGCTGCGCGGCTTGCTCGATCGCGTGGGCCTGGCTTCGAAGTCGAAAAGCTATCCGCACCAATTGTCCGGCGGCGAGATGCAGCGCACCTCGATCGCGCGCGCTTTGGCGGGCGACCAACCGTTGCTCTTGGCTGACGAGCCCACGGGCAACCTGTCCCAGCGTGCAGGCTTGGAAGTGATGCAGCTCTTGCGCACCGTGCGCGAGGTCGATGGGCGCGCCCTTTTGCTCGTGACCCACAATCCCCGCGACGCGACTTTCGCCGATCGCGTGCTGTTCCTAGTCGACGGCGAACTCGCTCGCGGCCGGACGATCACAGGGCCGAACATTCCCGTGGAGCACGTGCATGCGGCCCTGACCGAGCTGCGCATCTAAGCCGCGCATGGGTCTGGCTCTCAATTTGGCCCGCAAGGGCCTGTGGCAGCGCCCGGCGCGCACGGTTTTCTCGGTGCTGGGCATCGCGGTTGGCATCGCCACCGTGGTTGGGCTATTCACGCTCGACTACAACACGCTACTCACGCGCGGCGTCAGCCGCGATCCGGACTGGCGCGCCGAGATCGAAGTCAGCCCCTCGGCCCAGGTGAGCGAGCCGCGCCAAGAATTGTCTCGCGTCCCGGGCGTCACCGATGTCGCCGCGGCT
>JAKFYL010000001.1 GCA_021730845.1 Planctomycetota bacterium
CGTTACTGGAACTGAATGCTTGGTGTCCATCGCTGCTCCTTACCCCGTCGATGACGGGGGGCTGGGAGGCGCTGGCCAAGGCCCTGATGGCTACTAAAACTTGGAAACCTTTGCGTTGAGCACCACAGGCGTCACGGGTTTCGTTTTACCCCGGCTAGTCGCCGACGCTCGACGTCCGATGCATACGGCAACCGGAGGACGATAAGGGCCGACTGGTTGCCACGGAAATGAAGTGCTAGAGCCTCTTGGGGAGGGCGTTAGAGAGGCTGGGGCAGACAGCAGCCCTGCGCCGCCCGGGCACTGATGTCCTAACCCGAAGCAACGGCACGGACGAGCGGGGAGCCGCATTCGGGACATTCCGCGCATTCTCTTGGAACCCCTTGGGAAGCGCGGCCGCTGCTCGAAGGCCCAAAGCCGCCCTCGCGCCGCCTATGATAAGGGGCTCGCGCCCGGCGCGAGCATCCCCCTCACAAGGCCGCCAAGGCGCGCTCCCGCAGTTGCACCGAACTACCCAACGATGAGTTCCACCTCCGAAAAGACCAGTTTGATCTTCGACTGGAACGCTCGCCAAGGCTTGCCGGCCGCTCGGCGCACGATTGGGTTCGACGACGAGACCCTGCGCGACGGACTGCAGAGCCCTTCGGCCCGCGACCCGGAACTGGGCGACAAGCTGCGCTTGATCCACCTGATGGACCAGTTGGGCATCGATACGGCGGACATTGGACTCCCGGGAGCGGGGGCGCGCGCACGCGAGCACATCACGGCTCTGGTCAAGGAAATGGCCGGTCTGAACATCCGCGCCAACGTGGCTTGCCGCACCGTCATTTCGGACATCGCGCCGGTGGTCGACGTGGTGCAAGCCACGGGGCAGCCCATCGAAGTGTGCGCCTTCATCGGCAGCTCCCCCATCCGGCGCTACGCGGAAGGCTGGGAGATGGAGAACATGATCAAGCTCTCGCGCGAAGCCGTCGCATTCGCGGTCAAGAACAATCTCGATTGCATGTTCGTGACCGAGGACACGACGCGCGCCCGGCCCGAGGACGTGCGCGCGCTGTACACCGCCGCGATCGAAGCCGGCGCCAAGCGCGTATGCGTGTGCGACACGGTCGGACACGCAACACCCGAGGGCGCCCGCTCGCTGGTTGCATTCGTGAAGGACTTGATCGACGGCTTGGGCGCCCAGGTCGGCATCGATTGGCACGGCCACCGCGATCGTGGACTGGGACTGATCAACACGCTGGCGGCGATCGATGCCGGAGCGACGCGCGTGCACGCCACGGCCCTGGGCGTGGGCGAGCGCTCGGGCAACACCGAAATGGACCTCCTGCTGGTGAACTTGCGCTTGCAGGGCTTGATCGACAACGACCTTTCCGCTCTGGGCGCCTACGTCGCGCTTGCCAGCAAGTCGATCGGCGTGCCGCTGCCGAGCAACTACCCGGTTTTTGGCTCGGATGCTTTCGAAACCGGCACGGGCGTCCACGCCGCGGCAGTCATCAAGGCCTTCCGCAAAGGCGATACTTGGCTGGCCAACCGCGTCTATTCAGGGGTACCCGCCGACATGGTCGGACTGGAACAGTCGATCAAGATCGGCCCCATGAGCGGCAAATCGAACGTGATTTGGGTGCTCGAAAAGCACGGCATCGAAGCCAACGAAGCGCGCATCGCGCGCGTGCTCGATCTGGCCAAGAACACCACGCGCCTGCTCACCGACGCCGAAGTGCTCGCCGCCGCGCACTGATCGGGCCTAGCAATCACAGAGCTCAAGTCGTCAAGCAATCTTGCGCTGTCCGCCTCCCCCTCACCCGCCCCCACCGCCCGCAACCATGGAAGAACAGCCCGTCGTCATCGCCAAAGGCAGTCACGCCCAATTGAGCGAGATCCAAACGCTTCTGCGCACCCAAGGCATCGCCTCCGAGATGCTGCGCCCACCCGCGGGCGAGTCCAGCGGTTGAGGCACGAAACTCTGGCTCGCGGTCGCGGGCCAAGATGCGCAAGCAGCGGCGCAGGCCATGGAGAACGACTGGCGCGGGAACTTGAACCCGGACGAGTACGAACGCTCCCAGTGCGCCATCGACATGGATGCCGAGCAAGCTCAGTGCCCGGCCTGCGCAACCCCGTTCAAACCCACGGACCTGCGCTGCCCCGGCTGCGGCCTGCGGTTTGGTTGAGCGCGGGGGGGACGAGCCATCTGCATAGACGAGTGGCCTTTGGGGTTCGAAGCCCGGCCCCTGAATCATTGGTGGCTCACTGACGATGGGTCGGTACGACGAAGTGAAGCACCCGGTTGCATCGCCCATGAGTTCCGGTCAGACTTTCTCAGACCGAAGACAGACGACCTCTGCTTCACCCAACTCCGAGCCTGAATGAGTACGCGGCCCAAGCTGACAAAGGCGCCCATCGTCGAAGGCTTGATCGACCTTCGCTCGATGGCGCCAAACCTCGTGGAAATGGAGGCCCTGCAAGCCGTCGCTGACCGGTTTGCCGGCGAATACCCGCGCCGCGAACGCCTCATTGCCGCACAGATTCACATCGCTCCTGAAGCACACCCCACCTCGAACACCACGCAGGAGCATGTTGGCTGGAGACTCACGTCGTTGGACGAGAGGTGGGTAGTACAACTGCGCCGAGACGGATTGACCGTTTCCCGCTTGGAACCCTACGGGGCTTGGGAGGATCTCGTGGAGAAAACCAAAGAATGGTGGCCTCGTCATCGGGAGGTATCGGGGTCTAACCCGGTCACGCGTGTTGCCACGCGCTTCATCAACCGCGTGCCTCTCCCCGCGAACAAACCACTCGAAGACACGTTCCAAACGATGTTCAAGCTTGGCGCTGGCATCCCGGAAGTCGTTGGCGAGTACTTTCTGCGGATCGCCATTCCATTCAACGAGGACAACGCAATGGCCGTAATTACGCAGTCATTGGAGCCGATGCCAAACGTTGCATGCATTTTGGATATTGATGTATTCGTGAATCGGCCAGCCGGGCTAAGCGAAGTAGAGACCTGGAACGTCCTCAATACGCTGCACGGAATCAAGAATGACCTATTCTTTGGTAGCTTGACCGAAACCGCCGTGAGAAGCTTCCAATGACCTCCCTGTCTGTCACACCCAGGCAAACACTCGATCACCGCACGAGCCTCTCGGGCGCGGCCGTCCCACTAGTGCTCTCGTTGATTAGTCCCGCGAGTGGCCCCGTTGCCCAGAAACTAGAGCATTGTATTCGGGATCTGAGCGCCCATTATTCTCTTCCAGCATCTCGGCTTTGTGAATCGCCTAGCGATAGCTTTCGCAAGCACGCTCTCCGCTGGCGTCAAGACACTGAATTCCTGTCATCGACGACAGCCATTGCGATACATCCAGATTACCAAGCGATCATAGGGATGGGTCCTCTGGCTGTACCCTTCATACTAGAGGAGCTGCGCGATCACGGCGGGTACTGGTATTGGGCCTTGAAGGCCATCACCGACGTGGACCCCGTCCCGCCTGCGCATCGAGGCGTTATTTCTAGAATGAGGCAGGCATGGCTTGACTGGGGGCGAGCGAAAGGACACCTCCGGCTGTGACATTCGAAGCGTGGATCCGGTTGGAATTTGTGCAGCAACGATTTCCGCGGCTTTCAACTCTCAACAGCCGCCTGACGAGCCTTCCCGATGGCGCCTACAATTGCATCGCGTGGGCAGCGGATGACTCTCAGAGGTGGTGGTGGCCAGACGCACTGAATCAGAACTTCTGGCCTCTTGAGGCAACGCGTGAGGAGAGTCTCCTGGCATTCGAAGGTGCATTCGCGACCCTTGGCTACACGGATTGGACCTCCCCCGGTTCAGTGGACACGGGGTTTAGTAACGCGGTCAGTGGACACCGAGGCTGCCGATCCGTCAAGGGGATGGGGTAT
>JAKFYL010000343.1 GCA_021730845.1 Planctomycetota bacterium
AGCTAGTGGAGTGAGAAGAATGGGTGCTTTCACAGGCAGCGGTCGCAAGGACCAGGGCTGCGCCGAGGGCTGCTACACGAAGAGACTGGATCGAAATCGACATGGGCTCCAAGGGGGATGGGTCACGAAACCAAACCGCTCGACCGCCAATGCGGCCGCGATAGGACGCGGGTTGCTTTCCAAGAAAGGGAAGAGTTCGCCTCGAGCGCCGCTCCGAATTGGGGCGCCGCAGGAGGTTTTAGGGGGGGAGGAAGCTCCCCTTCACCCAAGTTCAACCTGGGTGAAGGGGTTGGAAGTCTAGCAATCCATCTGGGAAGCGGGTGCGGATTTCGATCCGCGCTACATGACACAATTGTCATGTAGCGCGCGTCGCGGCGAAATGGGCGTTCCTAGATGGAATCCATGCTTTTAAGGGCATTCGGGATTCCTGCGTCAGTCCGACTTGCCGGCGCGCAGCGCAGTGGCGGGCAGGGCAATTGAGCTAGTTGCCGCGGTCCGACTTGAAACGCCCCCTGGGACAAACTGCGTAGGCCGAACAATGCGACGTACAGCTCCCCGGCCAAATCGGAGTTCAACCAGCGCAGCAAGGCAGTCGCATTCGCACCCGCAAGCAAACGCATGACCACCGTTGACTTGGCGCAAAAGAAATCCGGCTCCACGCGCGCAGCCTCCAAACGGCGCGCCAGGCCTGCCAGAACGATGCGCTCCTGACCGGGGATCGGTACCCGCGTGGGAGCCAAGCGCTCCAGGTCTCGCGCCCGAATGCGAGGGTGGAGCAGGCACAAGCCCAAGTAGCGCAGCGGTCGCTCTCCCCACAACACGCGTCCAGGGTCGATGGTGCCGGTGTTGATCACCTTGAACCAGCGCTCCCTGGCTTCGGCTCCAGGCGCAATGTCGACCAAGCAGTCCTTGAGCACATAGGCCTGGGCAGTCGTCGAACCGTCGCTGAACGTGCCGAAGTCGCTCAGTGGTCGCCAGGCGCGAGCGATTTGGACGAGCTCTTTGCAGCGAGCGTTCCAGGGCAAGCACCAAAAGCCGGGAGGAAGTCCGTGCAGCTCCGATTGGGGCACGAGCTTGCGCGTGGGTCTGGCCGGCTTGCTCGAGCCTCTTGACTCGAACACCACCGCGTGATGGGGGGGCGGGGTGGTGCGGCGAACCACACTCATGACGAACGGCGCATTCGCCCCGCTGAAAGCGATCCCGTCCGAGTACACGCGAAAGCGCTGCAGCTGCTGGCCCAGAAGTAGGGTGTGGAGCTGGGCACAATACTGGGAGGCGAGCAACTTGGCCGGCGCCACGAAGGCCAAGCTCCCGCCTTCGCGCAGCGCGCGGAGTCCGAGCTCGAAGAAGGGCACGTACAGGTCCCAATTGCCCTGGGCCACGGAATAGGCCCGGCACACGCGGCGCCTGTACGCAGCCTGGGTGCCTACGAGGCGCTCGGAATCCACGAACGGAGGATTGCCCAGGACCAGGTCGAAAGTGGCCGGTGCCCAGGGCATATCAAGCAGTGCATCTGCCTCCCGAATGTTGTCCTCGAACAGTGTTCCCGGTGCGGCTCCTGTTGCGCGCTGCAGCTCGACCCGCGCCACGCTGGCGGCCAGCCCGTCGACGTCCACCCCGAACAAACAGGCTTTGGCCACGCGCTGCAAGAGGTCCGAGGTAGTCGCCACGCCCGAATCGCTCAGCACACGCGCCAAGCGGCCCAAAGCTCCGACCAGGATGCGCCCCGACCCGCAAGCCGGATCGAGAATGCGCAAGGACAGCACGGTTTGCAGCGTCCGGTCGGGGTCGTTGCTGGCGCCGGCGAACATGCGCTCGAGGGCCGGTTGCAGGCTTTCGTCGAGCAGTTCGGCGACGATCGCGGGTGGGGTGTAGAAGCTGCCTAGTCGACGCCGTTCTGGTGAGGGGCCCTGGCGGCCGGCGCCGGCCGCAAGCGCCACGGGCATGTTGGGCGCACTCTCGCACAAGTCCAAGACACCGCGGTGGAATTCACCCCAGTCCACACCGTCCCCAACGCGTGGCCGCACCAAGCGCTCCAATTCGCGCAGGGTTTGCGCCACGAATTCCCGATCCGGGCCCAAGTCCGGCGGCCAAGACGCACAGCCCAGCTTGTCGCGCAAGGCCTGCCAGCTCTGGTCGCAGCCGAGTTCGATCCATGCGTACACCAGGCGCCAAGCCATGGCGTGTACCTGCCTTGGCTCTGCGCCGCGCCTTGCGTGGCTTGCGCATGCGCTCGCCAACCGCGCGTGCGCCGCAATCGCGAGCGCCAACGCTTGCTCGGCGGCGCTCGGATTCTGGCGGCCGACTGGCACAGGTCCCATGCGCCAGAGGGTATCCAGACACGCAAGGGAAAGGCATGCTAGTCACGGCTTTCCCCGCGACCGCCCAGATCCCTCTCCTCTCGAACCCCGCGCACCATGCCCCTGAATCAAGAGCTCAAGGACACGCTCACCATGATCCTGGCCGGGGGACGCGGCGAGCGACTCAAGCCACTGACCCTGATTCGCTCGAAGCCGGCGGTGCCGTTCGGTGGTGCGTACCGCATCATCGATTTCACGCTCTCGAATTGCATCCACTCCGGGCTGCGCCGCATCTTCTTGCTGACCCAGTACCAAGCGCGCTCCTTGGAAGATCACATCCGTTTTGGATGGAACTTCCTGCCGCGTCGTTTGGAGCAGTTCATCAGCGTCATGCCGCCACACCACGGCAGCGGCGAGGAGAAGTGGTATGAAGGCACCGCGGACGCCGTTTTCCAGAACATCGATCAAATCGAGGAAGCGCGCCCCAAGCACGTGTTGGTGCTGGCCGGAGATCACATCTACAAGATGGACTACTCCAAGTTGCTGCGCGAGCACTTGATCCACCGCGCCGCCTTGACCATTGGGGCCGTCAAGATTCCGCTCGCGGAGGGCAGCCGTTTCGGTGTGTTTCAGGTCGACTCGCGCAACCGCGTGCTGGACTTCCAAGAAAAGCCCAAGCACCCCAAGCCCATGCCCGAGGACCCCAGCAGTTGCCTGGCCTCGATGGGAATCTATGTCTTCGATGCCAATGAGCTAATTGCTCGCTTGCGAGCGGACGCAGCCTTGGGCAACCAGTCCAGCCACGATTTCGGCAAGGACATCATTCCCAACATGATTTCCAACGTGCCGGTCTACGTGCACAATTTCACTACGCCCGGTGGCGGGGCTCCCTACTGGCGTGACGTCGGAACACTCGACGCCTACTACGACGCCAATTTCGACCTGCTCGACGTTACGCCCCAGTTCAACCTGTACGACTGGGATTGGCCCATCTACACGTTGTGGCACAACGATCCCCCGGCCAAGACCGTGTTCAACGAGCCCGGCGGTCGCAAGACCGAGGTCTACGACTCGCTGCTATGCCCAGGGGTAGTCGTGTCCGGTGCCGCGATTCGACGCTCGATACTATCCAACCGCGTATTCGCCGACGAGCACGCTCAGGTAGACGACTCGATCATTTTCGGCAACACGCGCATCGGCAAAGGCGCGCGCATCCGCCGTGCCATCATCGACAAGTGGGTCCAAATTCCCGACGGATTCGAAGTCGGCTACGACCTGGCCAAGGACCGCCAACGCTTCTCCGTGACGGACTCAGGCATCGTGATCATCGGAGCACGCCAGCCCCTCTGACCGCAGACTGGCAGTCCGGTACCTGGCGGAACGTCGGTACGTTGCGTCGGTACGTTGGTACGGTACCAGGCTCGATTCCAACACCTTTGGCGGTACGGCGGTACGGTACCACGGCGGTACGGCGGTACGGTACCAGGCTCGATTCCAACACCTTTGGTGCCAGGCTCGATTCCAGTGCGCGCCAAGGCGCGCACTGGAATCGAGCCTGGCACCAAAGGTGTTGGAATCG
>JAKFYL010000074.1 GCA_021730845.1 Planctomycetota bacterium
GTGCTCGGTCTGGCCGCTGCCGCGTTCCGCTTGGTCGCGGCCGGCGGGTGCCGCCGTGGTCAAAGTCTTGAACGGGTGCTCGCGCTCGATCTTTTTCTGCAGCTTGAGGATGGCGTCGATCACCGCGTCCGGACGCGGCGGGCACCCGGGTACGTACACATCCACCGGCAGGAGGGAGTCCACGCCCTGCACCACGGCGTACGAGTCGTACATGCCGCCCGAGGAAGAGCACACCCCCATGGCGATGACCCACTTGGGGTCGGGCATTTGGTCGTAGATCGTGCGGCAAGCGCGGGCCATCTTCCAAGTGAGCGTGCCGGCGACGATCAAGAGGTCGCACTGGCGCGGCGAAAAGCGCGCTGCCTCGGCGCCAAAGCGCGCCAAATCGAACTTGGGCCCGATCATGGCCATCAACTCGATGCCGCAGCAGGAAAGGCCCAGGGGCATGGGCCACAGGCTGTTCTTGCGGCCCCAATTGACCAGCTCGTCCAGGCGCGTGGAGAAGAAGCCCTGGCCCTCGCTGGCGGAAGGGGAAGAGCCAGGGGCCTGAGTCGCACCGAGCGATTTCAGGCCGCCGGCGGGCGCCGCCGGTTCTAGCGATCCCATTCCAAACCTCCCTTACGCCACACGTAGGCGAGTCCCAGTCCCAACGTGCCTACGAAAATCAGCACTTGGTAGAAGACCAGGTCGCCCAGTCCCATGGCCGCCAGCTGCTTCCCTGCGGCGGCCCAAGGGATCAAGAAAATGGACTCGACGTCGAACAGGATGAACAGCACCGCCACCAGGTAGTAGTGGATCGACTGGCGCAAGCGCGCGCCGCCCACGGGGTCCATGCCGGATTCGTAGACGTCCGCCTTCCCGATCGAGCGGCGTTTCTTGCCCAAGACATCGCTCAGGACCAGGTTGGACAGCGCGAATCCCACGACCACGAGCGCTAGCACGAAGATAGGCAGGTACTGGATCAGCATGTCTCTGGCTGGCTTGCGAACGGTCCCAAGAGCCTGCGGCTCACGCGCGAACCACAGCGGCGTGGGACTAGGGTGCTCCCGAACTCCTGCGGCGGGGGGGAGACAGCAGGAGAATCGCGGGTGCTCGGGGTCGAGTCGACTGGCACGGGAGTGTATCCATTTCCCGCGTCCACCCAAGGGGCCCAGTCGCCAAAGCAGCTGAATCCAACGCTTGCCAAGCCGCGGGCCTTTGCTCCAGTGGATCCAGCCGCACCGTTCGCCGGCGGCTCACTCCGGCAAGAAAGCCCTTGACTCCGATGGCTCACTGCCCTAGCGCACTTGGACGTAATCTCCGCCGGTCAAGCGCGCCATTTGCTCGAGCGACCCGTCGCTCGAGCCACCGATCTGCACGGCGTGGACGGTTACACAAGTAAGCGGTCCCGCGACTTCGAAGAATGGCTCGACCCAGCCCGAACCTTCGGCCGTTTCCCCGTCGCACAGCACGATCAGCGTGTCTGCTTCCAGAGCCTCCCAATCGAGCTCCCCGTTCGAATCGATGTGCAATCCGGACTCGATGCCGTCGCGTAGCATCGTCCCGCCGCCGGGACCCTGCCGCGCGGTCCAGCTCCTGGCCTCCTGCAGCGCCTGCTCGGTCACGGGCACGAGTTCTCGGCGCCAGGCGTTGGCCCCGTCGTTGAAGCACACCACCCGAAAGCGCGCCCCTGGACCCAGGCCGCGCAGAAACGCCTCCATCTGATTCATTGCTTCTTCGTAGCGCGACGGCAAGCGCGCACGTTTACCAGGGGCTTCGCTGCGCGGTTGGCCTTGGCCTTCGAAGTCTTGCGCCATCGACCCCGAGGCGTCCAGCACGAAACAGATGCGATCGCTGGTGGGGCGAATGCCAAAGAAGGTCGTGCGCGTGGTCAGTTGCGCCGGCTGCGCGTCGGCGCTCGCTGCCAGCCCGCGGCGTTTGGCGCTCCACCAAATGCCCCAGCGCTCCGGATGGGGGCCCATTGACCTTCCGGACCGATGTTCCAGCTCGGCGATGATCTCGGTTTCGATGCGCAGCCGAGAACGCGACTCGCCGCGGCGATGGATCCAGACCGCCAGGCTCTCGATCAATCCGGGAATGATCCACTCATCCGGCAAGCCGTCCAGGCAGTCCACCACGCGCACTACATTGCGCCAATCGTCATCGATCAAGCCCTTGCGACAGTGCTGAACGAACGCGGTCGCATCCGGTTCCTGCAGCGGCAAGGGCGCATCCGCAAAGTGGCGCGCCAGCCGCTGGGCCTGACGCCAGTCGCCCCCGGCGGAAGAGCGTTGCATGCGCGCCAAGACGAAACGATCGATCGTCGGCGTGTGCCAGGAGATCAGCGCTTCCAGGGCTAGCCGAGCCACCTGAGGGTCGCTGCGGGCGGCGCACTCGAACAGCGCCGGAGCGGTCACATCCTGGCGCCTGGCGCCCAAGATTTGGATGGCGGCTAGGGAACGCGCTTTGGACAGGCGGTCCTTGACCTTGTCGCCCTCGGGCGGATCCTCGCCCAAGTAATCCTGGGTCAGCCAGCGATCCAGGCTCGGCGGATCGCCGCGCTCGAGCTGCACCAAGGCCGTGCGCAGCGCCAGTTGCCTAGGCTTGGACGGGCGATCCGCGGACTTTTTCGCGTGCTGCGGCAGGTCATGCTCGAGATCGTGCTGTTCCTGCTCGAAGTGGAACGCATCCAGCAGCGACACGAGCACGCGTTGCCGGCGCTCCTGCGTCAGCGGCTCGGCAAGTTCCAAGCATTGCATGGCGTGGTCCAGCGCGCCGACTTGCTCGGAAGTCAGCGCCCGACCGCCGCGATGCGCGGCCACCATTCGCACGAAGTCCTCCACGGGGTCCGCGGCTGCGGCGGTCTGGGACAGGGTGGGCGCGGGCCCGCCCGCAGGCGAACTTGCAGCCAGGCACAATAGCCCACAGGCCAGAACTCGAATGCCGCAGCGCAAGTTGGCAGTTGTATCCCTTGGCCGGCTTGTGGGCTACACAACCAGGGTGCGAATGGGTGCTGGGGGCTACGAGCTTGGACGCAGGCGCTCGCGGCAGAACTCGACGCCGCTGCCCGAGGGCGTTTTCGCGCGCTCGTCCAGGAACGTGCCGACGATGTCGGCCATGTCGGCTCGCACTTCGAATTCGAAATCCAGTCGCCCACCGACCGGCAGGTAGGACTGCGTGTCGATCGTCTTTTTCTGTGTACCCAGGCGCGTCCCGTCCGCGCGCAGCAGGGTGACCTCGAACTCGATGCTGCGACCCTTGAGACCACCGACGCGGTGGCCGGCTTGGTTCTCGATGCCAAGCCGCGTGCTCTGCGGCCCCAATTCGAGTTGGAACTGGAACGCACGCCGCAAGAACGCCGGATCGCGCGGTGTCTGCAGGGCGTGGCTGCGGCCGATGCGCGGCGTAAGGCTCGTATCCGGCGATCCATCGGGCAAGTTGGCGAGGCGTCGTTCGACCGGCGCCATATGGCAACCCACGCAGCTTTTTCCCTTGCCCGCTTGGCCGGAGAGCTCGAAATCCTTGGCGATTCCGATCACCGGCCCGATCGTCACGCGGTGGCAGGACGCGCACAAGGCGTTGCTGCCTGGAACACTCATGGCCGGGTCCTTGCGCGTTGGGTGGGCGTCCGTGGATATCCCGTGGGGACCGAGTACTTCGCCGCTGGCGGCGCCGTCCGTGGTTTGGTGGCAGGATTGACAGCTCACTCCAAAGTGCAGATCGTCGCTGCGCGGCAAGGGCGGCGCGCCCGGAGTCAGGCCGAATACCGTGCTGGGAATGTGGCAACCGTGGCAGGCCTCGGGCTTTTTCACGTCGCGCAAGGAAGCTTGGTACAGATCGTCGAGCCAAGCCGCCGCGTGCAACGTGCCGGCCCATTCCTCGGTGACCTCGCGG
>JAKFYL010000386.1 GCA_021730845.1 Planctomycetota bacterium
GGTGAGCATCGGGCGTCGG
Organism: Planctomycetota bacterium; assembly: GCA_021730845.1. GTDB lineage: Bacteria > Planctomycetota > UBA1135 > UBA1135 > JAKFYL01. The sequence continues at coordinate 20 of JAKFYL010000386.1, forward strand.
TCGCCTTGCATGTAGGCTCGAGGCTTTCTGGGATTGCACGATCGTAGGAGACCTACGCGCGGGGCTGCCGTGCGCGCCGAGCCGTGGAAGGAACAATCCTGGGGCTTGGCCGGGCAGTCTGTGGCGAAAGCCTCACGGAGCAAGCGCGAGCAAACCATTGCGATGGTAGCCCTGCGGCTCCACGAGCACTGACCCTGAGGGCCGGGCGCGGATCCACCCATCGCTAGGCCGCGGCCCGGGTCGCGGGCGGTGCGGCGCGACTCACGCAGGAGTCGTCTAATTGTCCAGGGAGGTCATGCCTTCGCGTACCGCGTACTTGGTCAGTTCGGCCACCGTGCGCAACTGCAGCTTGCTCATGATGTTGCGCCGATGGGTTTCCACGGTCTTGACCGAAATACTCATGGCATCTGCCATCTCGCGCGAGGTCTTTCCTTCCGCCAACAACTGCAGGACTTCGCGCTCGCGCGGTCCAAGCGTAGCGCGCGCTACGATAGCGGCTGGATCGGCGGGGTCGAGGCATCCGGATACGACCAGGCCTGCGATGCCGGGGCTGAGATACTTGCCGCCATCCATGGCGGTGGAAATGGCCTTGAGCAACTCGTCGTGGGCGGCATTCTTCACTACATAGCCCACAGCGCCGGCGGCCAGCATGTTCATCACGTAGCGCTTGTCTGAATGGGTCGACAGCGCGATGACATGTGTGTTGGGCGAATCCTTGTGAATCTCGCGCGTGGCTTCAATGCCATTCATGTCAGGCATGCCGATGTCCATAACCACGACGTCCGGCGCCAGTTCGCGCGCCAGTCGCACCGCCATTAGGCCCGTCTCAGCCTCCCCCACCACGTTGATGCGCGGCTCTCGATCCAGGATGGCGCGCAATCCTTCGCGCAACATGCGGTGGTCGTCGACTAGCAAAACCCGGATCGTATTCATGAGTTGGCCTTCCCAAGATCTGACGGATTCGAACTGCCGATCAACTGCGCCGGGGCGAGAAGCGTGATGGCTGTTCCCTTTCCCGCCTTGGAATCGATTTTCACGCGGCCTCGCAAGGACTCCAGCCGCTCTCGAATCGAGGAAAGCCCCAATCCGCGGCCATCGATCCTGGCGGGGTCGAAGGCCACGCCGTCGTCTTCCACGACGACTTCGATGTGATCGCCTGGATGCCGAACGCGAACGACGGCGCGGGTGGCCTTGGCGTGCTTGGCCACGTTGATCAACAGCTCGCGCACGGCTCGAAACAGGAGCACGAGCACGTTTTCATCGAGATGCCTGGCGGAATCTTGGAAGTCCACATCCACCCGAATTCCGTAGGAACCGGCCACATCTTCCGCCAGCCACTGCACGGCGGGCTCGAATCCCAAATCGTGCAAGATGGGCGGGCTGAGCTGAAAGGTGAGAGTGCGCGCGCGGTGCTCGGCTTGCTGGATCAACTTTTCGATGCATTCCAAGACGGGCTTGAGGGCCTGCGGCTCGCAACTATCCACGGCGCGCAGTTTCATGAGCGCCAAGGTCAGCAGCTGGTTCAGGCCGTCGTGCAAATCCACCGCCAGATGCCTGCGTTCGCGTTCTTCCGCCAGCAGGATCTCGGTTTGGAGCATGCTCTCGCGAGCCTGGGATCGAGCTTCCAATTCAGCCAGTGCGCGAGACAGTTCCAGTTCCGCCAGCTTGCGCTCGGTAATGTCCTCGGAGAGTCCTGCGACGCGGTACACCACCCGATTTGCATTGGAAATCGGAAAGGCCCGGTCGTGAATCCAACGCATTTGGCCGTCGGGTCGCAGAATGCGGTATTCGACATCGAAGCGCCCCTGAGTAGCGCCCGAAGTGAACGCGTCTAGCACGCGCTGGCGGTCCTCGGGGTGAATGTCCGTGGACCAACTGCGCGGTTCGTCATATAGGCTCTGACAACTTCGCCCGTAGACGGTTTCGTACGTGGGGCTGATGTACAAGATCTTTTTCTCGTTTTCGCGCAACTCTGTCAACCAAAAGACTTCATGCACATTCTCCGCCAGTTGGCGGAAGCGTTCGTCGCTTTCCCGTCGTTCGTTCGCCGTGCAATCGGCTTCGATTGCGATGGCGGCGATTTCCGCCATGGCTTCGATCCATTCCAGTTCGAACGCCCGAGGTTCGCACGGTTCGGCGTAGTACATGGCGAAAGTGCCGACTACGCTCCCCGTCGAGGCACGCACGGGCTCGGACCAGCAAGCTCGAATGGACTCACCTTGGAGCAGGGTGTGGAATTGCTCCCAATTGGGGTGCTCGAGAATATCGCGCGCGACGACTCGCTGGCCTTGGTACGCAGACGCACCACAACTGCCCACCTTGGGCCCAATGGCCAAACCATGGACGGCTTCGCGGTAGGCCTTGGGCATGCTGGGCCCCGCTCCGTCGTACAGTCGGTTGTCGCGCACCAACAAGATGGTGCAGCGCATGCCGGGCACCATGGCCTCTGCCTCCAGGGCCAAGCGGTTGAGCACCATGTCCAAGGGTGCACCGCGGGCTAGCTCCCGTAACACTCGGCGCTGCGCCTGCAACAGTTCGCGACTTGCCACGGGCTCTTGACCGCGATTCATGAAACCCTCCTCCAGGGTCCATTGTTGTAGCACGCTGCCGCCCAGGCGCTAGCGCCGCAGCGATCGCACGGCGGGCAGCGGGCCCATTTGGCCTAGTTCGAAATCGGATTTCGAATGCAGCCCACGCCAGCCTTCCTGCACTAGGATCTGGCCCGCTACTCCTCCCAGGGTGTTTCCGGGGCCGGGCAATACCAACTGTTCGGGAGCGAATTCTCGAAGCAGAACGCGCACGGAGCGGCTGAAATCGTAGGGCTCGCACACTTGCTCGCCCAAGGTGTAGTCGCGCAGCCGCTGGACATCGCAAGCCATGGGAGTATGGACAGCGCCGGTGCCATCGACCAGCGGCGTGTGCGGCGCGCGGAAAGTCACATGGACGAGTCGCTCACGCGCGCCACGCGAAACTGCTTCGACCAGCGGCGTGTGATACGGGCCGTGTTGCAGCAGCCGAAAAGGGTAGGTATTTGCGCCCAGGCGCACCTTGGGCAAGCTCTGCAGCGCGCTTGCGATGCCTGCTTCGGTGCCCGCGAGCACGGCCAATCCCCCCAGGTGAATCGAGGGAAAGACTTCTGTGGCGTCCTGCGCCAAGAGCCCCTCGACTGCAGCCACTCGCGCCGCATCGAGTTGCCACTGGTCGTCGACCAGCGGATAGATCACTTGCCCGCCGCGCACGCCCTGTTCTTGCAGCAAGGCCATCTCCTGGACTAGCGCAAAGCCGTCCTCGAACGAGAGCGCGCCGGCCACCGCCAACGCGGTGTACCAGCCCATGGAATTCCCTGCCACGACGACCGGACGGCTCTGTGGTGCCAGCTGTTCGCAATCGAGCATGGTCGTGAGCCAAATCAACATCGAGGCGTTGGCCGGCCGCAGGTGGCGCGCCGGGTCGAAGCGTTCGGCTTGGTCGAGCTCCAGCAGGCCTTCTAGGCCTCTGGCTTGACGCAATTCTTGGGCGCGCTGGACCATGGGGCGATTGGCGTCCAAGGATCGCAAGGTCTTCTCGCTGTAGGCGCCCCTGCCGGGGCACAGAATGGCAACTCGCTTCATGACAAAACCTTGCGCGCAGCGGCCAAGATGTCGTTTTCTCCGATGAGTACCGCGGCCGTGGCATTGCCCAGGGGAACGTAGCAATCGGCGGCGCGTACCGAACCCAGCTTGCCGCGGTATCCGGATTCGGCCAAATGGGCAATGATCGCGTCCGCGATTCCACCGGCCGTTTGGCGGCACTCATCGGCGACCAGCACGGCCTGGGCAGACCGAGCGCGTTCGAGCACCGCCTCCAGCGGA
>JAKFYL010000327.1 GCA_021730845.1 Planctomycetota bacterium
TGCTGCATGGCTACCAAGTCCGCGCGCGCCAGTTCCAATCCGCGGCGCAAGCCGCCAAGGCCCGGTTGCTTCAAGGCCTGCAAGCGCTCCACGATGTCGCTCAAGTCGACTTCGAGCAGATGCAGCGCTTCCCAAAGAGCGCGCTGGCATTCGACCAGCGCGGCCGCGGCGGGTAGCTCGCCGCACTGTTCCACGAATTCGCGCAGCAAGGAATGCAAGTCGCGCTCCTCGCGCGTTTGGCGGGCTTGCTCGCGCCAGAATTTGAAGCCCTCCAGGGACTGTTCCAGTTGTTCGGCGGCGTGCTGCGCCGTCCCGCGCTGCGCTTGGGCGCGCTGTGTGGCTTGCGCCAGCAGCTCACCCAAACCCGGTTGGCGTTCCAGGCGCGCCAGCAGCGCGCGCGACGATTTACGGCGCTTGCCGCCTAAGCGGTCGAGCACGCTGTGCACGCGGCGCAGGGAGAGTTCGTGGCTCCAAGCGCCGTGAGCTTGCTCGTGCAAGTGCTCGCACTCATCGGCGATCAAATGGCGAAAGAAACCCTGCCGTGCGAGCACGAACGCATGGTTGGTGATCACGACGTGGCTGCGTTCCGCGCGCTGGCGTGCCAATTCGGCCGCGCAGGTATCGCGGTCCTCGCGGGCGATGCAGCACATGCCCGAGGCGCGCGCGCCGGCCACGACCGTTTCCAGTTCCCGGTACAGCTCGGCCTGCCACTCCTCGCCGGGAAAAAGGGCCGGCCGCAGAGCGAATCGGTCCAAGTCCGCCTCGGCGTGGATCCCTGCGAACACCACCAGACTGGTCCAAGCCAGCCAAGCGTGAGAGCTGTCTTCGTCCGATGGATCCAGCGCGCGCAGCGCGCGCCAGCACAGATAGTTGCCCCGGCCCTTGAGCACGCTCACGCGCGGTGCGTCCAAGTTGGCGGCGCGCGCCAAGGCCTTCAGGGCACGCGGAACTTCCTTGCTCGCCGCCTGCTCCTGGAGCGCGCGGGTGTACGTTGAAACACCTACGCGCACTCCGTTGCGAACCGCCCAAATCATGGCCGGCACCAAGTAGGCCAGGGTCTTGCCGGTTCCCGTTGGGGCGGCGACGAGCAACAACTCGTCGCGCCCGAGCACACGCGCGATCTCTCTCGCGACTTGATGTTGGCCCTGGCGATAGCCCGTGGCGCCTGGCGGCATAGCGGAAGTTTCCCGCAGGACGTCAGGCAAGACTTGCTCGAACACGCGATCGACCAGCTCGAGGTCCGAATCCTCGAGCTCGAGTTTGCCGGGTGCGTTGACGTGCACCGTTTCGAACTGCTCCCAATGTCGTCCCACTACGGCGCAGCGCGGCTCCAAGGCGTGCGCTGCATGCCGGGCAATGTTCTCCCAATCGGATCTCGCCCCGAGCGCGCGCTGCACCAGGCCGTCGACCGGCCGCGGCGAGGTAGCAGCGAACTCGAGCGCTCCGTCGGCCCAACTTGCCCAGCAATCCAAGAGCGCCAAGGCAAGCTCGAGCGCCTGTGTGAGCGGGCTGCATTCGGCAACTGCGCGCTTCCAAGCGCTGGCCAGGCCCGTGATCGCGACGCGCGCGACTCCCGCCGGCCAGCTGGCAACTTGCGCAGCGACCGACGAAAAGTGCGCGCGCAGCTCGCTAGGGTCGTGGGCCGCTTGCTCGCGAGGTTCGACCACGGGATTCCATAGCGCGCTCCATTCCTCGAGTCCAAGCACGAGCTGCGTGGGACTGGCATCGCTTGCGGCTAGTCGAGGCAGGAAGGACTCGCGCCACCGGCGTCCGTTGGCGACGAGCCAAACGCTCGTCCCGGAGAACTCGAGCAATTCGCCCAAGGCGCGCGCGAGTCCTGCGCCGGCGGTGGGGAGGGCAACGTCTGGCTTGGGAGCAAAACCGCGCTCGAAACGCAGCCAATCTCGATCACCGGGGCCACGGCGTTCGGCTCGCACAACTCCGCCGCTTCGATGCTGGGCCGCTGGAGCGCTAGCGGCGTGGAACTGGATCTCGACCCAAACCAGCGCTAGGTCGCCGATGGATAGGGGCGAGGACCACGGGCCCGACTCGCGCTCGGGTCCTCGTGCCTGGATCGATCGATGGACTCCCGTCGGCCTCACGCGATCCCCATCATGACCGCACGCGAGTTCGCTGCCATGCGCGCCGGTTGGCTGCGGCGAAAGAAAGCCGGGCGAGCGCCGATCGGGAGCGAGTCTGGTGCTTCAAGTGCTTGGCGCAGGCCGACTTGGCCCGCTTTCTTTGGGATTCTTGCCCAGGGTGTGAAAACGGGCCCCATTTGTAGTCATAAATCATTTGCTGACAATACTTTATGGATAATGGTCTAGACCACTCGCCGGCCCGCCGGCAGCGGGCCTTCCAGGCAAGCGGTGGCTTGACTCCGCCAGCCCACCCGTCCATGTATTGCCCAGCGCTCGGACCGGGGGCTCTCCCCAGCAGCGCCACGGATGGCCAAGAAAAAGTCCCAATCCACCAAGGCGCCGACCAAGGCGACTGCCGAAGATGCGCCCAAGACGAAGAAGTCGAAGGCGCAGGTAGCAGACGGAGCGGAACTGGAGCCCAAGCTCCCGAAGAAGGCGAAAGCGCCAGCCAAGACCAAGACCCTGGCGGCCGATGCCGCCGATGCCGCGCCCAAGAAGGCGCGCGTCACCAAGAAGCGCGCCAAGACCGAGCCGGAAGAGGAGCCCCTCTCCGAGGAAATCGTCAAGGCCGCCGGAGCGGCTACCGGCAAGTCGCTGGTCATCGTCGAAAGTCCGGCCAAGGCCAGGACCATCAACAAGTACTTGGGCAAGAACTACGTGGTGCGCGCCTCGCTGGGCCACATCCGCGATCTTCCCAAGGGCAAATTCGGCATCGATGTCGAGCACGGTTTCGAGCCGCTCTACATGCCGATCCGCGGCAAGAGCAAAGTCATCGGCGAGCTCAAGGCCTATTCCAAGACCGCGCGCGCCGTGTACCTGGCGCCGGATATGGACCGCGAGGGGGAGGCCATTGCCTGGCATTTGGCTGAAACCCTGGGGCTCACCGGTTCCGACCGACTGTTCCGCGTGGTCTTCAACGAGATCACCAAGAACGCCATCGTCGAGGCCTTCGACAAGCCCACCAAGCTGGACATGCACAAGGTCGACGCGCAGCAAGCGCGGCGCGTGCTGGACCGCATCATGGGCTACAAGCTCTCGCCGCTCTTGTGGAAGAAGATCGCCAAGGGTCTTTCCGCCGGCCGCGTCCAATCCGTGGCCGTGCGCCTGATCGTCGAGCGCGAAAAGGAAATCCGCGCGTTCATCAAGGAAGAGTACTGGCGCGTAACGGCCGTATTCCAAGAGGGCGCCAAGGAGTTCCAAGCGGAACTGCGCCGACTCGGCGAAGAGCGCATCGACAAGAACCTCAATCAGGAGCGCGCCAAAGCCCTGGTCGATCGCATGGGCAAGGCGCCCTTGGAGCTAGTCGAACTCAGCGACAAGCCCAAGACCCATCCGCCGACGCCGCCTTTCACGACTTCGCAGCTGCAACAGAAAGCTTCGACGCTGCTGCGTTTTTCGGCCAAGAAAACCATGACCTTGGCGCAGCAGTTGTACGAGGGCATCGATGTGCCCGGCGAGGGCTCGGTGGGTCTGATCACCTACATGCGTACTGACTCGACGCGGGTTTCCGACGACGCGCTGCAGCAGGCTCGAGGCTGGATCGGAACCAAGTACGGCGCTGCGTACCTTCCCGAGAAGCCCAACGTCTTCCGCACCAAGGCCAAGGGCGCCCAGGAAGCCCACGAAGCCATTCGGCCCACTTCGGTCGAGCGCTCTCCCGAAGCGCTGGCCAGTGTGCTCAGCGAAGACCACCTCAAGCTCTACAAGCTGGTCTGGAACAAGTT
>JAKFYL010000323.1 GCA_021730845.1 Planctomycetota bacterium
GAGACAGGCCAGGGTGGCCAAGTGGTCCACTTCGGCGGCACGCTGGTGGATCAAGCTGGCAGCGCGCGCTCCTTGACGGCTGGGGACGTACTCGTCGAGAGCCAATCGACCTGGAGCAGTCCACGCACCAAAGCCAAGTACTCTTCCTCGTGGTCGATTCGGATCCCGTCCACGGGGCTCGAACTGGTGCTCCGGCCTTTGGCCGCGGACTGCGAAATCGAAAGCACGGCCTCGACCGGCGCGGTGTACTGGGAGGGTCCCGTCGAGGTGCTAGGGGAGGTGCGCGGCCGAGGCTACGCAGAACTCACCGGCTACGCCGGTTCCATGGGCGGGCGGCTGTAGGCGCCCGCTGGATCGCGCCTGGTTCTCCCATATCAGGGGCAGATTGTGAACTCGAGTCCGTTGCTCAAGCCGACCGTGAGCGCGGCTTGCGGATCGCGGTACCAGACTTGGCTTTGCACAGTCGCGCCGGCGACCACGGCGGAACCGCCGCTGGGGTGATTGAGGAAGTCGACCAAGGAATTGGAAATGGTGCCTGTGCAGCTGCCGGCGCCTTGGGAATTCTGGACCGGTAGGCGGTACAGCGGTGCCAAGACGCACAGGGTTCCGCCGAAGAAAGGCGCGTTGTTCTGGCCCGTCGTTCCAAAGAACACCAGGCCGTTCTTGTTGTCCTCGAGGTTCGATCCGCTGACGACAAAAGCGGCTGGATTGGCCAAGCTGGCGCTGCCGGTCGAACCGATCGAGGGCACGCAACCGCTGGAGGAAATGAGCGTGGTGCAATAGGTGGCTGCGGGGGGGCAAGCGGCACCGCTGGTCCAGTCCCAAGAAAGGACGTCGTGGTTTTCCCAAACACCGCCCGCAGCGGCGGTGAAGCCCACATAGGCGGACGTGCCGGCATTCAAGTTCAACCCACCAACGCTTCCGCCGCCGACGTAGTTCCCGCCGGTCGAGAAGTCGTACGGGGTACTGATGGCGGGATTGACCACGTCGTCTAGGTACACTTCGAGCGTCCCGGGGACGTAGCGCACGCGCAGCTTGTGCACCTGTGAGTCGCTCATGTTGATGGCCGGAACGACCCAGCCGATCGAGAAATTCTCGCTAGCGCTGTTCTCAGCCGTGCCTAGAGTATGGATGCTGATGTGGTTGTCGTTGAAATCGCCCCACATGCCGCCGAAGTAGGTGTCGAGTTCGACAACGAGCGAATTGGCGATCGCGATGCCCGCGGCGCCGCCCATGAACACCCCGTAGCCCATCACGGCCGCATGGTCCCCCAAAGCCGTCGGTCCGCGGGGGTCGTTGTGAATCACGAACGCGAGGCCGTCGGCCCCGCCCGAGACTTGTCCCGTGATGAGGAACTCGATCGTCGTGTCGAAGCCGCCCGCTACGCTCACCGGCAGAGTTTGAAACGCCGAGCCCTTGTCTGAAATCACTGCCGAGGAGACGCGCAGCGCCGAACCCGAGGGCGCAGCGTTGCCATTCAAAGTCAGTCCGGCTGTGCTGGAGAAGTCGGGGTAATTGAAGTTCTGGGCGCTGGCAACTCCAGAGCACGCCAGAGCCAGAGCAAGGAAAGGAGCGGATTCGAGGCGCATGGGGGGACCTGGGCTTTGGAAAGACGGGGGTTGGTCGCCGGCGGCAGCCTGCGATGCGGGATCTACCCGCCGCCGGACCCTCATGCTAACCGAAGTCAGCCCGGGCCGCCGGAGCACAGCTCCGCCCGTTTTTTGGGCGCCAGCATCCGTCCGCAGGCGAACCGAGGACCTTGGACGAGATTTCGGATTGACAACCCGCGCCTCCGCGGGCGAAGCTCGAACCCTTGATCGAACTCACCATTCCGCTGCGCTCGCACGAAGAAGCGATTCTCGTGCTCGGTCCTTACGACCGCCATGCGCGGTTGCTGCGACAGGCGCTCGAGATCGAGATCTTCACGCGCAATGGCAACCTTCGTCTCAAGGGCTCGGACGAAAGTGTCTCCGAAGCCAAGCGGCGGATCGAACACCTGCTCGGCAAGCTGCGCAAGGGGCGCGAACTCGGGCCCAGCGAAGCGGAGCAGATCCTGGTCGGCGCTCCAGGCGGGGATCCCGCAACCGGCGCCGCCGGAAACTCCAACCACTCCGGCGCTTCCGAGCGGCATAGCGCCGTGTCCGCGGGCCACGCAACGACTGGCTCCGCGCGCGCTTCTGCGCGTCCAGCGCGCCCGTCGCGGCCGACGAACTTGCATGTGCGTCCTTTCGAAGGCAAGAGCGAACACCAACGACGCTACTTGGAAATGCTCAGCAAGCGTTCGCTCGTGTTTGCCATCGGCTCGGCCGGCACGGGCAAGACCTTCTTGGCCGTAGCGTCTGCCTTGCGCGCCCTGGCCGCCGGCGAGGTGCGCCGCATCGTGGTCAGCCGTCCGGTGGTCGAGGCAGGCGAGAAACTCGGGTTCTTGCCCGGCGACTTGCAGGCCAAGCTCAATCCGTACCTGCGTCCGGTGTATGACGCGCTTTCGGAGTTGACAGAATTCGAGGATGTACTTCGTCTGGAGGAAATCGGCGCTTTGGAAATCGCTCCGCTGGCTTACATGCGCGGCCGCACCCTGAGCCACGCCTTCGTGATTCTGGATGAAGCTCAGAACACCACGATTCCACAAATGAAAATGTTCCTGACGCGCCTAGGCGAGGGGGCACGCATGGCGGTGACCGGCGATCCGACGCAGACCGACCTGGAGCGCGGCGCCAAGAGCGGCTTGCTGGATGCGGTGGGGCGCTTGCGCGGCTTCCACGACGTGGCCGTAGCCGAGTTCACCCCGGCGGACATTTGCCGCCATCCATTGGTGGAACAAATCGTGCGCGCCTACGAACACCCCCTGCGAGCCGACGACCCCGCGTGAGGCGAGCAGTAGGCGACCGCTCGCCCGGCGCTGGCGCGCGGGTCGACATCGTCTGGCGGCTGGCTCGCCGGCCGCTGAGCAATGCGCGCGTACGGCAGCTTGTGCACGCTGCCGCGCTGGTGGGGGGCGGGCGCCAACCTTGGTTCGAAATCGTATTCGTCGGGGATCCCGAACTGGCGCGGCTGCACGCCAAGTGGCTCGGGGACCCGTCCGTGACGGACGTAATGGCGTTCGACCTCTCCCAGGACCCAACGGGGCCGGCCGGCCAGGTGGTGGTCAGCGTCACCAGGGCACGCGCTGCGGCGCGCGAGCGCAGCCGGGAAGTCGCCGACGAGTTGTCCTTGTACGTCGTACATGGGGTGCTGCACCTATGTGGGTACGACGACACGGACAGGCGCAAGCGCGCGCGCATGCGCGTGGCCGAGGCCAAGGTCTTGGATCGCTTGTCCCGGGTTCGTTCACATTCTTCTTGAACTGTGCGCGCGATTCTGTATCCCAGTGGAGCAGCGGGGGGTTCAACGCTCGCCCCCGAGTAGGATGCAGCGCAGTGGACGTGACCCTCGAGAGGGTCGCACCGCTCGCTGTGGGTCCTTGGCTCTCCCGCGCTCGCTCGCCATCGCCCGCATGGGTTCCCACGTACAGACTCTGGTGCTTCCGAAAGCGCCCGCCGCGCCAAAACCAAAACGCGCAGCTGGGCCTCCAAAGCTCCTCCATGCCAACGCGGCGCAACGCGGCGGCCGCCTGAGGGTATCGGTGCGCGCGTCGGCTGTGGCAGCGACAACAGGGACAGCGGCGGTTGCGCCCGTCAGCGCGCTGCCTGTACCCAGAACCAAGCCCCGTTCTCCGGTCGACCCGCGCGCGGCCCTGTGGCGCGCGTACTTGCGTCATCGATGTCCGCGCCAGCGCAATCCGCTCGTGGAGGCCTACCAACACATCGTTCGCGAGGTGGTGCGCCGTGTTGCCGCGCGATTGCCGCGCTCGATCGATCC